>CAZZZK010000105.1:0-8320 GCA_964658555.1 Vulcanimicrobiota bacterium
GTACGCGTCGCTCGGCATGTTTCCGACGCTCTCGTCCAGCGCGTCGGCCGCGCTCGATACGTCGGACGGCGCGTTCGGAGCGTATCGCAATTCTCAAGTCGTCGGGCTCGCGCTCTCCGTTCCGATCTACGATCAGGGCATCACCGCCGCGAACGTCGCGTCGGCGCGCGGGACGCTCAACATCGAGAACGCGAACCTGCAGTCGACGCTGCTCGGCGTCCAGCTCAACGTCAAACAGTCGCTGACGAATCTCGTGAGCTCGCAAGCCGCGCTCGTGCAGACGCAGCAAGAGTACGCGACGGCGATCGTCAACGTGCAGTCCACGCAGGCCCAATACCGCGCGGGCGTCACCACGCTGCCGCTGCTGCTCAACGCGCAGGTGCAGCTCACGCAGGCGCTCACGGACGAGGTCACGAGCGTGTACGCCCTGCGCGAAGCGGAGCAGACCTATCTCTATTCCGTCGGGGCGAACGACGTGACGCTGATCGGCGACGCGCCGCTCGAGTATCGCCCGACGCCGAATCCGCAGCCGACCGGCTCGGCCGCGACGCCGTTGCCGATCCCGTCGCAGCCGGTCGGGCCGCTGCCGAGCCCGTCGCCGACGACGACCGCGTCGCCCGGTGCCACACCGCTGCCGTCGGGGCTGCCGACTCCGGCGGCGAGCGCGAGTCCGGCGCCGCGCCGGAGGCGGTTGTTTTAGGCGCAGCGTAACCGTTCGGTCATGACAGCGCTCGCAGCACCGGTGAACGTCGAAGATCCGATCAATGCCGAGATCCTCAAGGTTTCGGAAGATCGGATCGCGGGGTTCTTGCGGGACCCGCTCGGCGAGATCGCCCGTCGCTCCGGGATCGACGAAGCGACGACGATCGCGCGGATTCGCGCGATGCTCGCCTCCGGGACGATCCGCCGCGTGCGACAGACGCTGCTCGCGACGAATCTCGCCCACGGCGCGCTCGTCGCGTGGCAGATCCCCGAAGAGAAACTCGACGCGGCCTTCGAGTACATGTCGAAGGTCGATCCGTTCTCGGGGCACGTCGTCATCCGCACCGCCGACGCGGCGACGCCCGGTTCGAAATATCGTCTGTGGACGACGCTCAAAGTGCCGCAGGGCTACTCGCTCGAGAAGCACGGCGCGTTCCTGCGCGATCACGTCGGCGCGACCGCCTTCCGGCTGATGCCGGCCGAGCGCCTCTTCGCACTCGGCGTCGGGCACATCCGGCGCCGCGGCATCGAGCCGGGATCGCGCGCCGAGGTCTATGCGAACGTCCTCGATACGACGATCGTGCAGCTCTCCGAACTCGATTGGCGGGTGCTCGTCGCGCTCAAACGAGAGTTCGAACCCGAGGAGCTCGTGCCCGATCTCTGGGTCGCGCGAGCCGCGGAGGCGGGCGTTCCGCTCGAGACGTTCTACGAGGTCGCGGAGTCGCTCGCCGCGCGCGGCGTCATCGGGCGGTTCTCGACGTTCCTCGAACACGTGAAGGCGACGGCCGGGAACGCGAGCGTCACGCGCTACAACGCGCTCTTCCACTGGCAGGTCCCCGCCGGCAGCGAGATCGAGGCGGGCAAGGAAGTCGGGCGCCATCACATCATGACGCACGCGTACTGGCGCGAAGGCGGTCCCGAGTTCCGTAACGTGAACATCATGGGCGTCGCGCACGGGCTCGATAAGGCGCTGCTGCTCGAGCACAAGGCGGCGATCGACGCGCACCTCGAGGAGGCCGGCTTCCCGGTCGGCTACACGAACGTCTTTTGGGGCGGCCGCAGCGAGATCAAGCCGTCGGAGATCTCGCCGTTCGCGTTCGCCGATTTTCACCGCGCGCGAGGAGTCGATCCGCAGACGCTGCGTGCGTAGGTTCGCGGCTCTCGCGGCGGCGCTCGCCGTCCTCGCGGGCTGCAGCCGGGTCGGCGAGACCGCCTCCGGCGGCAACCCGTGGACGCATCACGGCCGGCTCGTCTACGGCGAGGCGTACGACGTCAAATCCCTCAACCCCATGCTCGCGACGAGCGCGCCGACGCTCGATCTCTCGATGCTGATCTTCTCGTACGCCGTCCGATACGACGATCGCGAGCGTCCGGTCCTCGACGCGCTGCGCGAACTGCCGACCCTCAAGAACGGCGACGTCAGCCGCGACGGGTTGACGCTGAAGTACAAACTTCGCGACGACATCTACTTTCACGACGGCGTGAAGCTCACGTGCCGCGATCTCGCGTTCACGTGGCACGCCGTGATGAACCCCGCGAATAACGACATCGCGCGCGACGGTTACCGCGATATCGAGAGCATCGACTGCCGCGATCCGTACGTCGCCGTCGTGCACATGTCGCACGTCTACGCGCCGTTTCTGCAGCAGTTGTGGGGCGTGAACGGAAACGCGCCGATCCTTCCCGAGCACGTCCTCGCGAAATACAACGACGCCAAGGGATCGTTCAACACGGCGCCGTTTCAATCGGCACCGATCGGTAGCGGTCCGTTCTCGTTCGTGCGCTGGGATCGCGGTTCGCAGGTCGTACTCGCCGCGAACGATCGCTATTTTCTCGGGAAGCCGAAACTGCGCGAGATCGTGTTCCGCACGATCCCGGATGAAAATACGCTCGCGGCGGAGGTCCGCACGCACGAGATCGACATGGCCCTCGAATGCTCGACGGGCGTATGGCCGCTGCTGCAGCACCTCCCCGGCACCGTGCTCTCGGCGAACTCCGTCTACACGTTCGATCACGTCGATTTCAATCTGCGGCGCCCGCTCTTCACGGACGTCCGCGTTCGCCGCGCGCTCGCGCTCGCGCTCGACCGGCGCGGTATGCTCGAACGCGTCTCGCACGGTCTCGGCGATCTGACCGATACCGCGCAGTCCTCGAAGATCTCGTACGCGTGGACGAAGGACACGGCGCACTACGATTACGACGTCGCCGCCGCGCGCAAGCTGCTCGACGATGCGGGCTGGCACGTCGGCGGCGACGGCGTGCGGGTGAAGGACGGGCAGCGCCTGGCCTTCGATCTCTCGACGCAGACCGAGAGCGCGTCCGGCAAGGCGTATCAGACGGTCGTGCAGAGCGCGTGGCGCGCCGTCGGAGCGCAGGCGAGCGTCAAGAACTCGCCGACCGCGCAATTCTTCGATAACGGGACCGCCGGGATCTTACAGGGCGGTCATTACGACACCGCGATCTTCGCCTGGTCGGGGGCCGCCGATCCCGACGACAGCGCGATCTATTCGGCGCGCAATCTCGCGCCCTCGGGCCAGAACGCGCTCTTCTGGAACGACGCGCTCGCGACCGCGGCGATGGACGACGAGCTCGCGACGGTCGATCCGAAGCGGCGGCTCAAAGATTTCGTGATCGAACAGCAGCGCTTCGCGGGGCAAGTCCCGTCGATCATCCTCTCGTACCGCAGGCAGCCGGAGATCCATAACTCCGACCTGCACGGCTTCACCTATTCGCCCGTCATCTCGCCGTTCTGGAACCCGCAGGAGTATTCGATTTGAACGCGCGCCTCCGCGCGCTCGCCGTCGCGCTCGCCGCGGTCGCTTCGACGGGCCTCGCGTCGTGTTCGCGCGCGACGGATCCGGCGGCCGGTGCGAATCCCAAAACGATCCCGCACGTGCTGCGGATGTCGCTCGCCGAGGATATCGGGACGCTCAACGAATCGCTCTCACAGCAAGTCTCCGTCGCGTGGCTCTCGCAGATGACGATGGCGTGGCTCTTCCGCTACGATCGTACCAATCGCCCGATCCCGGAGCTCGCGACCGAGGTGCCGACGAAGCGGAACGGCGACATCAGCGCGGACGGCCGTACCGTCCGCATCAAGCTCCGGCGCGGCGTCGTCTGGTCGGACGGCGCTCCGTTTACGGCAGACGACGTCGTCTTCTCGACGAACGCGATGAATAATCCGGAGAATCAGGTCGTCGGCCGAACGGGATTCGAACTCGTCACCAAGATGGACGAGCCCGATCGATTCACCGTCGTGTTCCATCTGAAGCGTCCGTTCGGGTTATTCTTGCCGATCTTTTTTACGACGGGCGGAGCCGAACCGTGCATCCTACCGAAACACATCCTCGGGACGCTCAGAAATATAAATACGGCAGCGTACAATTCGCTGCCGGTCGGCATCGGACCGTTCAAATACGAGGCGTGGCATCGCGGGAGCGACGTCGTGCTCGTGCGCAACCCGCGCTATTGGCGCGGTAAGCCGAAACTCGACCGCCTCGTATTCAAAATCATATCGGATCGCAATACGACGTTCGCGCAGATGCAAACGGGGGAACTCGATCTCTGGGCGAACGTGCCCGGCTCGTTCGCGGTCCGTTTGCACGATGTCCCGCACGTGGCCGTCGCAACGCCGCCCTCGTACACGTTCAACGAACTCGTCTTCAACACGCTGCATCCCGCGATGCGCGACGTCGCCGTACGGCGCGCGTTGCGCTCGGCGATCGATCGCGCGCAGATCCTCGAAAAAATCGGTCGGGGAATCGGAACCCTGCAAGACAGCTTCGTTCCGCCGACCTATCCCGGAGCTCCGAAGGACGTCGGATTCGTCGGGTTCGATATCGCTCGTGCGAACGCTATTTTGGATTCGGCGGGCTGGAAGCGTGGGAGCGACGGAGTTCGCGTGAAGAACGGCGTTCGGCTCGCTCTCGCGTATGCGGCCTTCCGAGGATCGCCCGACGTCGACGTGCAGATCGAATTGATTCGGAGCTGGTGGGCCCGGCTCGGCGTGTCGTTCACGGTTTCGCGCTATCTAGCGTCGGAGGTTTTCGATCCGGTGAACGGCGTCGCTGCGAAAGGGAACTTCGACGTCCTAGGTATCGGGAGCGGGACGGAGGCTATCGACAATCTCGCCGGGTCGTTCGCGTGCGACCAGATCCCGCCGAACGGCCAGAACTACAGTAGATTTTGCGAACCGGCGCTCGCGCCGCTGTTTGCCGCATTTCAGAGGGCGTACGACCCGTCCGAGCAGTCTCGACTCCTGGGGGAGATGGATCGTGCGATCGTCGGCGCCGTTCCCGCGGTCGTAATGTCGTACCGGCGCGATACGTACGCGTACAATACCGATCTCTCGGGCTTCGCTCCGAACGCCGTCTCGACGTTCGATGATATGATGAACGTCGACATCTGAGTCTCGCGCGCCCGGCTTCGCCGCCGGGCGATCGATCGGTTCGGCGGCGGGCTCTCTTCCAACGCAGAGGCGCCGGCGACGGCGTTCGATTCCGGCGACTCTCTCGAAAGGCTCCTCCCGATGCGCGCTTTTCTCGCCGGTATCGCAGCGACGCTCCTCGTCGGACTGCTCGCCGTCGTCGTCGTCGTGAATTTCGGACTCGTTCCGGCGGGAGCCGACGTGAAGCCGCCCGGTCTCGAGAAACTCGCGGCGAAGCGCGGGCTGCGCGCGACGCTCGCGCGCGAATCGCCCGCGTACGTCGACCCGCTCCCGCACACCGACGCGAATCTGCTCGCGGGCGTCGCGGTCTACGGCAATAACTGCGCGGTCTGCCACGGCGCGAGCGACGAAAAGGCGTCGCCCCTCGCGAAGGGCTTCTACATCGAGGCGCCGCTGCTCGCGAAGCACGGCGTCGAAGACGATCCCGAGGCGGAGACGTATTGGAAGCTCACGCACGGCATCCGGTTCACCGCGATGCCGGCGTTCGGGACGACGCTCTCGAGCGACGATCTATGGAAGCTCGCGCAGTTTCTGAAAACGATGGACCACCTGCCGCCCGCGGTCGACGTCGCGTGGAAGAAGCTCCCGAGTGCCGCCGCGACGATGCGTCCGTAGTCGTCGCCGAGTCGCGGCGGCACCGCCCGGAGCGCCTCGCGTCAGGCCGTCGTGCCGATCGGATCGGGTCGAGCGTCCGGGAGGGACGCGGGCCGCAGCGGCGTGACGGCGGCACGTTCGGGCCGAACGGCGCGGCGATCGATCAGGACGGCGCTCGCGACGAGCCAGAGCACGAGGCATCCGACGAGCGAGAGCAGGCGCAGGAGGCCGTATTGCGGATCGAGCGTCGCGATGCCCGATGCTACCTGCTCGAGATGCCAGACCGTCGGCGCCCCGGCGCCGGCCGGCACGTGGAAGTTTGCGGGCAGTGCGATCGGCCACGTGGGCAGCGGATGCCGGCTCACGGCGAGGCCGACGACGAGCACGGCGAGCGAGGCCGCGAGCGGAGCGGCGTGATGGCGCCGTAACGGCCCGCGCCCGAGCGCGATGAGAGCGAGTGCGGCAGCGAGGGTGAGGAACGTCGTGGCGAGGACGCCCGTCGGGCGCTGCGAGAGCCCGAGCCAATCGATCGCGACGAGCATCGTCGCGCACGCGCCGAGCGACCACGCCGCGCCGCGCGCCGTGCGGACGACGAGGATCGCCGGTAGGAACGCGATCGTGAAATCGTGTTCGTGCGAGAACGGCGTCGCGAGCGGGAGCGCGGCGCACGCGAGCGCGAGGCGGGCGACGGGCGAATAGCGCCGCGCGAGCCACTGCGCGAGCACCGCGAGCACCACGACGACGGCGATCGTTCCGCCGATCGTCCCGGCGAGCGCGGGGCTCGCGCCGAGCGTGCGCGCCACGGCGCTCGGCGTCGTTTGTATGGTGATGAAACGTTCGGCGGCGGCGTGCGCCGCGAGGACGGCGAGGTACGCGTGCAGGCCGCCCGTTTCCGCCAACGCGAGCGCCGAGCCGCCGATCGCGACGATGGCGGCCGTGACGACGGCGATCGTCGCGCGGCGCGTTCCGAGCACGGCACCGAGCGCGAGCGCGAGGTTCGGCTGCAACGCGGCGACGAGCGCCGCGACGAAGGCGGCCGCCATGAGGCGCGGCGCGAGCAGTTGCGGGAGGAGGACGATCGCCGCCGTGGCGACGATCGCGACTTGGCCGAGCGCGACGCCGCTCGTAAGCGGGCCGAAGCCCGCGCAGAAGATCAGGATCGCGCACGCGTCCACGAGGCGCAGCGTTCCGCCGGCGAGCCGCAGGCTGCCGAAGGCGATCGCCGCGATACCGAGACCGAGTACGATCTGCCAGAGAACGACGGCGCCGAGCCACGGCAGGCGCGAGAGCGCGCTCCAGAGCGGCAGGCCGAACGGCGGCCCGACGAAGGGCAGCAATTCGTCGTGCGTGACGACGATGCCGGGGATCGTGCGCTCCGTGCGCCATACCTCGCGGCCGTAGGGATCGCCCTGATAGTGCCACGTCGCGCCCGCGGCGTAATACGATTCGAAATCGCGCAGCGGCGGGCCGCCCTGCGACTTCGGTGCCACGACGAAGAACGCGATGAGGATCGCGACGAACGCCGCCGCCGCGAGGCGGACGCGCGTGGGGTCATCCGATCGCAGCATGTGCCGGAACGTTCACGTGCGCGACGACGACGCCCGCGAGCAGGATCGCGAGCAGACCGAAGTAGCCCGCGGCCAGCAGCGCGCGCTGCGACGGCGCGATCGAGAAATAACGCGGATCGAGTTTGCCGCGCCAGGCCGCGATCGCGCGCGGCAGGCTGAGCACGACGACGAGCAACAGGAGGGGGCTCCACCAGCGGAAGTAGAGCGCCGCACCGCCGACCATCACGAAGCCGAGCAGCCAGAAGAACGGCGAGAGCGCGGCCGTCATCCGGCCGCCGTCGAAGACGGCGAGCGGGATCATGTTGAAGAGGTTGAGGAAGAATCCCGTGTACGCGCACGCGATCCAGAACGGCTCGCCCGTCGCGACGCCGTAGACGTAGCACGCGAGGCTGCCGAGCGTCCCGAGCAGCGGACCGCCGAACGCGATCGCGGACTCCTGGAAGATCGATTTCGGGGCGTCGCGCCACGTCGTGAACGCGCCGAGCCCCGGCACGAAGTAGATCGCGGGCGCCGAGAGCCCGAACGCGCGGACGAAGATGACGTGTCCGACCTCGTGGATCGCGATGAGCAGCACGAACACGAGCGCGAATTTGAAGCCGAAGAAGAGCGTGTACAGCCAAACCGAAGCGATGAAGCTCAGTGCCGTCAGGCCGTATTTCGCCGCGAAGAAGAGATATTTGAAGTTGAGGAGCGCGAGCAGGACGCCTTTGAACTTGGCGATCACGACGCCGATCCCGACGGCGGATCCGCCGAGGCGGCGGACGTCCCACTTCCGGGCGGGGGCGGCGGGCGTGGGGAGCGGCTCGCCTTCGGCCGCGGGGTCTCGTTCGCCGGGCTGCGGTTCGGGGTCGGGGCGGGGATCCATCGGCGTGCTCTTCGGTGCCGGGTGACGGCGCTCCCCAGCGAGCCGGCGTTCCCTCCGGGAGAGCTGCGCTTCGTGTACCTGCACTGGACCGCGGGCGATTACGCGACGACGCCGAAGATCGTCGATGCATCCGCGCGCAAGGCG
>CAZZZK010000106.1:0-8267 GCA_964658555.1 Vulcanimicrobiota bacterium
ATCGCCCCCGAGCGCGGCCGTGACGAAGTCGCCATGTGCCACGGTGTCTCCGGCGTCGACGAAGACCACCGAGCCCGGGCCGATCGCCTGGGTCAGGCTGTCGTCGACGATCGGCACGCCGCGCGGAACGGTCACCGCAAGCGGAGCCGGCACGGTCGCGGCGAGCGGAACGGCGACCGCGGCCCCGCCGAGCGCCTGCGCCTGCGCGCTCGCGGCCGCCGCGAGCGCACCCGCGGTATTGCCGATCCGTGCCTGCTGCCGCGCCTGCGCGTAGGCGAACGACGCGTTCTGCGCGGCGACCGGATCGACGGTACGCGTCGTGACGATCGCGCGGTAGGCGTTATTGAGTTGGCGGGCGACCGGGCTCGTCGAGAGCGGCGGCGGCGCGTGCGGTACGGGCGGCGGCGGGATGAGCGTCGGCGCGCAGAGCGCCGACGTCGGGGCGCACAGCAGCGATCCGAGAAGCAGCATCGACGCCGGTAGCGGCACGGCGCGAACGGCCGATTTGAACGACGGCCGCGACGAGCGCGAGGACGACGATGATCGCGATGACCACCGTCGAGAGTTTGTGAATTTGAGGAGTGATCTCATCGATGTGCCGCCCGAATACGCTTCCCAGGTACGCTAACCCGAAACAGAAGATCGCCGAACCCGCCGCCGTGTACGCGAAGAAGTAGCGCTTCTGCATCCGTGAGACGCCGGCCGGAAGCGCCGCCACTCCGCGCACGAGCGGCACGAAGCGGCAGACGAAGACGACGACGTTCCCGTACCGGTCGTAAAACTCGTGGAAGGCGTCGAGTTTCTTCTCGCTGAGTTTGACGTACCGGCCGTACCGCGCGACGAACGGCCGCCCGCCCGCGTATCCGATCGCGTAGAGCACGGAGCCGCCGGCGAGCTCGCCGAGGGTCGCTACGAGGCCGGTGAGCCAGACGCTCGAGAGATGTCCCGTCGCCGCGAGCGCGCCCGCGACCGGGACGACGAGCTCGGTGCCGACCGGGATGCCGAGATTGCCGAGAACCATCACGAGAAACAGACCGGCATAACCCGTCTGATCGACGATGTTCAAAAAAATCGAGGTGAAGTGTTCCACGTTCGTCGACCTACTCTCGGGCGCGTTCGGAGGTTTCGAGCGAACGCGTCAGCAGCTCCGCCGCGATGCCGCCTTCGGCGCAGATCGCGTCGAAGAGGTCGCCCGGCTCGATGTCGCGCGGAGCGACCGTCGCTTCGTCGGCACGGCGAATGATGTTCGCGACGCGCGGGGTAACGAGAATTCCGTCCCACAAGCGATCGTCGCCCGTGCCGATCGCTCGCCGGAGCTCGGCGATCACGTCGATCGACGACGTGCCCCGCACGTGTAACCGCGCCTCGACGCCGGGATCGTGCTCTTCGAGCAGAGCGAGTAAGAGGTGTCCGGCTCCCACGTAGTAGTGATTGTGATTCCGGCAGGCTTGCTCGGCCGCACGCAACACGCGCCTCGCCGCCGGACTGAACCGAGTGAACACCGTATCGAGCCCTTGTACCTGGGATTCATCATCGGGGCGGCAGGATTTGAACCTGTGGCCTCTGCGTCCCGAACGCAGCGCTCTACCAAGCTGAGCTACGCCCCGATACCCCGCTTAGGACCCCCGACGATTCTCTCAGACGACCGCCGGTCCTGCTCCAAGGTCGGGACTCGCGCGCATCCGAAACACGGACGCGGCTCATGAAATACGTTATCGTCGGTTGCGGGCGCGTCGGTGCGACGCTCGCAAAATTACTCGTCGCCGAATCGCACGAGGTGATCGTCGTCGATGAGAATCCCGCCGCCTTCAAGCGTCTCGGCACCCACTTCCCCGGCCGCGTCGAAGTCGGCACCGGGATCGATTTCGACGTCCTGCAGCGCGCGGGAGCGGCGACGGCGGACGGCTTCGTCGCCGTCACCGACGGCGATAACCGTAACGTCATGGCCGCGCTGATCGCACAGCGCATGTTCGGCATCAAAAAGATCGTCGCGCGCATCTACGATCCGCCGCGCGGGCAGCTCTATCGCGAACTCGGCGTCGAAACCGTCTGCCCGACGACGCTCGGCGCGAAGATCATTCGCGACCGGCTGATGCACATGCCGTACGAATCGATGCCGTCCTTCGATTTCGGAAAGCTCTCGTCGCTCGCCGTCACGCTTCCGCAGGGCGAGCGGGGCGCGGTCGTCCGGACGTTCGAGCGGCCGGGGTCCGTCCGCGTAGCCGCCGTCCGTCGCGGAGGACGCGTGTTCTTGCCGACCGACGACGACGTGCTCGAACCGGGCGACGAGATCAACGCGATCGTCGCGCCCGAGGCGCTCAGCGAGTTTTTCGCGCGGTTCGCGCGCGCGGCGGATCTGCCGATCACGGTCGCGGTCTAAGCCGTGTTCGTCATCATCGTCGGCGGCGGGAAGGTCGGGACGTATCTCTCGCGCGCGCTGCTCGATCAGGATCACGAGGTCGTGCTCATCGAGAAGCAGGCGCGAAAAGCGCAGCTGATGGCGAACCTCTTGGAGACGGACGTGACGATGGTCGGCGACGGCTGCGATCCGCTCGTGCTCGACGCGGCCGGCCTCAAGCGCGCCGACGTCGTCGTCGCGGATACGGGCGACGACGAAGATAATCTCGTCGTCTGCCTGATCGCGAAGAAGCATTCGAACGCGCGCTGCATCGCCCGCGTGAACAATCCCAAGAACAAGATGATCTTCGAATCGATCGACCGCGAGGCGCCGATCACCGTGATCTCGTCGACCGAGATCATCCTCAACCAGATCAACGATCAGGTCAACGCGGCCGATTTCTCGACGCTCGCGAAGCTGCGCGACGGCGATCACGAACTCATCCGCATCGATATTCCCGAGGCGTCGCCCGCCGCGGGCCGGCGTCTCGCGGAGATCGATCTGCCGCTCGCGTCGGTCGTGATCGCCGTCGATCGCAAGAACGAGGATCTCGTCATCCCGGGCGGCGATACGGTCATCCTCGCGGGCGACAACGTCATTCTCATGGCGCGCAATTCGGCGCGCCAGGACGTGCGCTCGGCGCTCGTCGGCACGCCCGTCGGCGCGTAAGCCGCACCAGGCGCTCGCGGAGGATCCCGTGGAACTCTCTCTCGAGGAACGTGCGAAGCGCGACGTCGGCTTCCATGCGGTCGATGCGTACGTCCGAAACGGGACGTGCATCGGCCTCGGAACGGGCACGACCGCCTATTACGCGGTCGAACGCGTGGGCCGGCTCGTCGCCCGGGGCTGGTCGCTGCGCGCGGTCGCGACCTCGACGGCGACCGAGGCGCTCTGCCGCGAGCGCGACATCCCGCTCGTCGCGTTCGGCGACGAAGAGATCGACGTCGCGATCGACGGGGCCGACGAGGCCGACGCCGATCGTTCCCTGATCAAAGGCGGCGGAGGCGCGCTCTTCCGCGAGAAGGCGGTCGCGCTCGCGGCGAAGACGTTCGTCGTCATCGTGACCGATCGTAAAGTCGTGAAACGTCTCGGCGCATTCCCGCTGCCGGTCGAGGTCGTGCCGTTCTCCGCGAACTATCTGCAGCGCGAGATCGAGGCGCTCGGCGTGACGATCGTTCGGCGAACGGCGAACGGCGCGCCGTACCTCACGGATAACGGCAACGTCCTCTTCGACTGCGCCTTCGGCGCGATCGCCGACGCGCCGGCGCTCGAGCGGACGCTGCAGGGGATGCACGGCGTCGTGACGACCGGTCTCTTCATCGGACTCGCCGAGCGCGTCGTCGTCGCGAACGTCGACGGCACGATGTCGGAGTTTTAGACGGGGCCGCATCGCGCGAGCGAGGCGCGACCGTTTCGCGGATCCGCTCGAACGTCGCGATACGGCGGCGGCGGTTACGAAACGACGATCGCGCGGGTCGCCCAGGTCTGCGAGACGATCCGCCACGCGCCGTTCTCGCGCGCGAAGACGAATGCGAACGTTCCCGTCTCGGTCGACGTCTTCGTCCCGACCTTTCCGGTATAGATCACCGGGATCACGGCGTACGCGCGCGTCGGCGACGAATCGTAGGCGGTCGCGGGTTCCATGGTGCCGTGGAAATGCTCGAGCTTGCCGTCGACGATCGCTTTCGCGACGGCCGCGAGCCACTCGCGGCTCGCGTTCGGCCCGGACCACACGAACGGCGCATCTTCGTCGACGAGGACCGCGTCCTTCGCGTACGTGTGGGCGACGCTCGCGACGTCGCCCGTGTTCGTCGCGTCGATCGCCTGTCGCGCGAGCCGTAACACCTCGGGCGCCGGTTGCGCCGCGCACACCGGAGACGACCGGCCGGCCACGGCGACGACGGCGACCATCGCCGAAACGAGGAAGAACCGCACGTAGACCTCCGTCTCGAAAGTGAGTCACGGTCGTTTTGAACGCCGTCTCCGTTCGGCCTTCGCGGACGACCCGAGAATAGTTCCTCGCTTCGTCGTCGAAGGGCTCGCTCGATGCGGACGCGGAAGCCGTTGTGTCGACGACCGGTGCGTGCTCTGCGTGATGCGTAATCGGCCGATCCCGTATCTCGCGAACGCGTCGATCGTCGTCCTCGTCGCCTTCCTCGTCGACGTCGTCGTTTTCGGCCCGGCGCTGCGAGACGGCAAATTTCTCGCGGCCGGTGACGGCCTGCGTGAAACGCTGCCCGCGATGTCCCATTGGTTCCGGGCGTGGAATCGCGATATGTTTCTCGGCTATCCGCCGTACGGCGATCCGAGCCTCGCGCCGTTCTATCCGCTGCGTCTGCTCGGCGTCTCGCGTTTCGGTTTCGACACGTACGTCGTATCGGCGTATGCCGTCACCGGCGCCGCGCTCTTCGGCTACGTCTACGAACTCACGAAACGTCGCTCGGCCGCGCTGACGGCGGCCGCCGGCTTCTCGCTCGGCGGCTTCGCGATGTCCCATTTCGCGCACCCGATGATCGTGCATCCGACGGCGTGGGCGACGGTCGCGCTCTGGTCGCTGCAGCGATTCTTCTCCTCGCGCGATCCGCGATGGCTCCTCGGCCTCTCGTCGGCGATCGCGCTCACGTTTCTGTCCGGTCAGCCGCAGATAGCGGCGTTCTGCATCGTGCTGCTGACCTCGTATGCCGCCGTCGTCGAATGGCCGCGCACGAACGCCGGGCGAAGCCTTCGAGGCGCTCGAGACGCAGCGTGCGTCGTCGTCGCGATCGCGCTCGGCATCATGCTCGCCGCGGTCGCCCTCGTACCCGATGCCGTCATCGCCGCCGGAAGCCCTCGGGCCTCGCTCAGCTTCGACGACTACGTCGTGTACGCGATACCGCTCGAACATCTCGGTATTTGGATGCTCTTTCCGACGCTCGTCGGCGGCGGCGCGCTGCCCGCGTTCGACGGTCGATTGCCCTTCGTCGCGCTCGGTGCGTCGACGGAATCGGCGCTCTACGTTCCGGCAGCCGCGCTCGTCCTCGCGCTCGTCGCCGTCGCAGGCGGATCGCGCCGCGTCGTTTTCTTTTGGTGGGGCGTCGTCGCGATCGGGCTCGCGCTCGCCGCGGGACGCGAACTCCCGCTCGCGGCCGCAACGTATCACGTGCCGCCGTTCGATCTCTTCAGAATTCCGGGAAGACACGCGTTCGAGATAACGCTCGGCTTGTCGATCCTCGCCGGGCTCGGCGTCGCGGCGCTCGATGCATCGCCGCGCCGACGCGCGGCCGCGGCGGCCGGGATCCTCGTCGTGTTCGCCTGCTTCGTCGCCGCTCTGCGAGACGTTGCGGAGCACGGCGCATCGTTTCTCGCGAAGCCGCCCGTGACGTGGTTCGCCGCCGCCGCCGCGTTCCAAGCGATCGCGGTGCTGGGCGCCGTCACGCTGCCGATGACCGACCGCTCGCGCCGACGTATCGCTTGCGCCGCGGTCGCGGGCGGAGCCGTTTTCTTCGCGTCGTCGTCCTACTGGCGCAACGGAACCATAACGCCCGAAACGCTGCGAGAACCCGCCTACGTGCGCGCCTTGATGCGCCTGCCGATCTCCCCCGGTCAGCGCACGTACGCCTATTCCGATCCGAGCCTGCTCCTCATCCCGAACCTGCCGTGGCTTTGGAACGTCCCGAACGTTTCGGGCTATTCTCCGCTTCGTTCCAACGCTCTCGATCGTTATCTGCACGCGAATTCGTTCGGAGCGCTGGTCGATCTCGGATCACCTTCGCTCGACCTCGCGGCGATTCGTTACTTCGCGGTAGCGACCGGTCATGCGGCGATCGAGCCCGCGTCCGCGCCGTTCGCATCGGACGATCTCGGCCTCGACCTCTCGGCGCGGCCCGGAGCCGCACCGGCGTCCGTGCGGCTCGCGACCGGTTCTCCCGTCTTCGCCGACCGCGTCGGCGTCGTGTCCGCACTCGAGAACCCGACCGACATGGTGCGCGGCGCGCACGTCGCCGATCTCGTCGTACGCGCGGCCGACGGCCGCACCGAGACGATCGCGCTGCGAGCCGGGATCGATACCGCGCGGATCGCCACCGTGCCGGCCGCGGGCGCGGGCCGCGACGAACCGCGGACGTTCTCGCGCGACGCGGCGTTCACGTGGTACGTCGGGACGCGAACGCTCGTCCCGAGCATGCGTGTTCGCACGATCGAGATCCGGATCGCGCGCGCCGTGACGGGCTTTCACGTGCGCGCGCTCTCGCTCATCGATACGAAGCGGTCGCGAGCCTATTCGTTCGCCGGCGATTCGCCGTATCTCGCCGACGCGCGACGCTTCCGATTCGTCGGCGACGTGGGCGGAGCGATGATCTTCGAGAACCGCCGGGCGCGTCCGGCCGCGTGGATCGTCGCGAACGGGCCGGCGGCTTCGCGCGATTCCGTGCACGTCGGGCGCCTCGGCGACTGGCGTCGGGAGTACGACACCGATTGCGCGAGCGCGTGCGTGCTCGAGATGAGCGAGGCCTGGAATCCGGATTGGAAACCGTTCGTCGACGGCGGAGCCGTCGCGCTCTCGCGCGCGGACTCCGTGCTGCAGGCGATCCGGCTGCCGCCCGGCAGGCACCGCGTCGACGTCCGGTACGAACCGACCGCCCTCTTCGCCGGCGCGGCGATCTCGCTCGCCGCGGCCCTCGCCGCATTCGCCGCACTCGCGTGGCGGACCGGCGCGCGCGGCCGGACTCCGCCCGCCGCTAGTGCGCGTGCGTGAAGTTGCCGACGCGGATGCCGGCGTTGCGGATTCGGGCGAGCGCGACGCGCATGCCGAGCGGTGCCGTGCGCGGGCGGCCGACCGCCGCGAAGTAGCGCGCCGGATCGATGTTGAGCGTTCGCGTCTGCACCATCGTGACGGGCGTCGCCGCGAGAAATGCGCCCGCGGCGGCCACCTCGCCGGCATCGTCCGTGATGCCCGGATGCGTGAGGAGATTGAGCGAAACGCGCAGCCGCGCTTCGGTCGCGAGCCGCACGCTCGCGAACACGTCGTCCAGACCGTATGCGAGCGGCCGGTAGTATGCGGCGTACACCTCGGGTCGAAACGAGTTGAGACTGATTCGCACGGCGTCGAGTCCGGCGTCGATCAGCATCGCGAGCGAACGCGGCAGGCTGCCGTTGGTATTGATGTTGATCGTTCCCGCGGCGCTCGCAGCGCGGATCGTTTCGATCGCGCGCGCGATCGTGGTCGCGCGCAGCAGCGGTTCGCCTTCGCAGCCCTGCCCGAACGAAACGATGCCGTTCGGCACGCGCGCGAGGTGCGCGAGCGCGACCCGCGCGATCTCGTCCGCCGTCGTCTCGTCGCTCACGCGCAGCTGCGGCGACGGGATCCCCGAGAGCGGATCCTGTTCCGAGATGCAGCCGATGCAGCGGGCGTTGCACTTCGGCGAGACCGGCAGCGCCGCTTCGCCGCGTTCGAGAAAGACGTTCTGCGCGGTGAAGCAGGCGTACGCCGTCGCGCAGATCTCGAGTTGTTGGAGGACGCCGTTCTCCGGATCGCGCGCGCGGCGGGCGTCGACGTAGCCCTGCAGTTCGCCCTCGGCGAACGAACGCGGCGACCAGTCCTCGCTCGCATCGGTCTGCATCGCGGCGACGTGCAGTTCGTCGTCGACGACGCACGCGTACGTGTATCCGAAGAGCGGTAGCGTCGGCGCGTTCGCGCTCGGATCGTACGCGGGCAGCAGCAAACGCGTGTATCCGGCCGGTAGGAGCGCCGCGAGCGCGACGCGCCCCTTGCCCGATTTCCCGCCCGCGAGGATCGGCGCGCGCCCCGGCAGCATCGTCGGCACCGTCCCGGGCGGTGCGGGGATCAGCTCGCTCGCGCGCGGCCGGCGCACGTCGCCGCCGTCGGCGAGCG
>CAZZZK010000107.1:0-8253 GCA_964658555.1 Vulcanimicrobiota bacterium
CCTGGACGTGCGCCGCGACGGCGGAGGTGACGCGCTCGTCCTCGCCGTCGATGCCGAGCGGACGCCGCTCGCGCTCGTCGTCGCGCTCGTCGACGCGGCGCTGCGCCCCGCGCCCGGCCGGACGATCGAGCCGCTCGTCGCGCTCGGCGACGGCGTCCTCGTCGCATTCGCGGCCGCGCTGCTCGGCGATCCGGCGCTCGATGCCGCGCGGCTCGTCGAGACCCATCTCGAAGCGCTCCCGGCGGCCGCCGGGTGAAGCCGTGGCCGTTCGTCCTGCCGACGTTCGGCGTCAGCGATGCCGTCGACATCGTCGCGACGGCGCTCCTCGTCTACTACCTGCTCGTGCTCATCCGCGGGACGCGCGCCGTGCCGATCATCGCCGGCATCGCGCTGCTCGCGACCGTGCTCGGCGTCGCGAACGTCTTCCACCTCCTCGTCCTGGCGACGATCCTGCAGTACGTGCTGCTCGGGACCGCCGTGACGCTGCCGATCGTCTTCCAGCCCGAACTGCGGCGGCTGCTCGAGCAGCTCGGGCGCGGCAGCATCCTGCCGCGGCGCGACCGCTCGGACGACGCGCCCGCGCTCGACGCGCTCGTCACGACGCTCGCCCGCGCGGCGCTCGTCCTCTCGCGCAATCGCGTCGGCGCGCTGATCGCGATCGAGGGCTCGACCGGCCTGCGCGAGTTCGTGGAGAGCGGGACGCGCGTCGACGCGCGTCCGTCGGTCGAATTGCTCGTCGCGATCTTCACGCCGCATTCGCCGCTGCACGACGGCGCGGCGATCGTCGGCCCGACCGTGATCGAGGCCGCCGGCTGCGTGCTGCCGCTCTCCGAAAACGTCGTGACGGACAGCCACCTCGGCACGCGCCACCGCGCGGCGATCGGACTCTCGGAACAGACCGACGCCGTCGTCCTCGTGGTCTCCGAGGAGACGGGGACGATCTCGATCGCGCGGACCGGCAAACTCGCGCGCGAGTTCGGCGACGAGACGCGGTTGCGGGCGGCGCTGCTCGCATCGTGCCGCGCCGCCCGCGGCTACGGGGGCGGCGGGAAGACGCCGCAGCCTCGCGCCCGCCTCGGGCGCCGGGCGCGCGCGCGCAAGCGATCCGGGAACCTCGCGAAGCGTGCTTGAGCGCGTCCGAAATAATTTAGGCCTGAAGCTCATCGCGCTCGCGATCGCGATCGCGTTTTGGGCGTACCTGCGCCTCACGCCCAATCCCGTGATCGCGGCCCGTTTCCAGCAGCAGGTGAGCGTCCCGATCGTGACCACCGGCCTCGGCCCGGACGAACTCGTGCACCTCGACGACCGCGAGGCGCTCATCTCGGTAAACGTCACGCCGGGGAGCCCTCCGGTGCGCCCCGAGAGCGTGCGCGCCGTCCTCAAGCTCGCAGGACGGGGTCCCGGTGTCTATAACGTGCCGGTCGAAGTGATCGCGCCGAAGTTCGAAATCAAATCGCTCTCGCCCGCATCGGTGACGATCGCGATCGAACGGGTCGAGACGCGAACGTTCCCCGTCGTCGCGACCTATCTCGGCCGCGCGCCGCGCGGCGTCGTCGTCTCGAGGCTCGCGCTCGTGCCGAGCGCGGTGCGCATCCGCGGGGCGACGAGCGATCTCGAGCACGTCGCGGGTATCCGCGTCGACGTCCCGTTCCCGGGGGCGGCGAGCACGTACGATGCGATGCTGCGGCCGATCGCGACCGACGACGCGGGGAACGACATCCCGCGGCTCGCGTTCGCGCCGAATCTCGTGCGCGTGCACGCCGTCTTCGCGCGCGCGGCGAACCGGTAGTGGGGCGCATCTTCGGTACGGACGGCGTGCGCGGCGTCGCGAACGCCGACCTGACGCCCGAACTCGCCTTCGCGCTCGGGCGCACGGCCGCGGCCGTCGTCGCGGGCGCGAGCGACGCGTACCGGCCGATCGTCGTCGGCCGCGACACGCGGCTCTCGGGGACGATGCTCGAGGCGGCGCTGACCGCGGGGATCGCGTCGACCGGCCGCGACGCCCTCTGCGTCGGCGTCGTTCCGACGCCCGGCGTCGCGTGCGTGACGACGCGCACGGGCGCAGCCGCGGGCGTCGTGATCAGCGCGTCGCACAACCCGATCGAAGACAACGGCATCAAGATCTTCGGCGCCGACGGCTTCAAACTCAGCGACGCGCAGGAGAACGAGATCGAAGCGCGGCTCGACGATCCGTCGCTGCCGCGCCCGACGCACGCGGGGGTCGGGATCGTCCGCGTCGCGCGCGACCTCGTCGAACACTACGTCGCCGCGCTCGTCGCAGGCGCGGACGATCTCTCGCCGCTCACGATCGTCGTCGACGCGGCCTACGGCGCCGCCTACGACGTCGGCCCGCGCGCGCTCGCGTCGCTCGGTGCGTCGGTCGTCGCGCTGCACGCGATCGACGACGGCGCGCGGATCAACGTCGCGTGCGGTTCGACCGACACGACGCGGCTCGTCGCGCGCGTCCGCGAACTGCGGCGCGAACGGCCGTCGGCCCACGTCGTCGGCGTCGCCTTCGACGGCGATGCCGATCGCGCGCTCTTCGTCGACGAAGAGGGCGACGTGCAGACGGGCGATCACACGATGCTGATCTTGGCGCGCGAGAAGAAGCGTCGCGGCGTGCTGACGGGCGAGACGGTCGTCGGAACGGTGATGAGCAACGTCGGCCTCGAACGGGCGCTGCGCGCGGAGGGTATCGCGCTCGAACGCACCGCGGTCGGCGACCGGTACGTTCTCGAGCGTCTGCGTGCGGAGGGGCGTTCGTTCGGTGGTGAACAATCGGGCCACATCCTCGACCTCGAACGCAACACGACGGGCGACGGGCCCGCGACCGCGGTCGCGCTGTTCGGGATCGTCGCCCGCTCGGGCGAGACGCTGCGTTCGCTCGGCTCGGCGCTGCACGTCGCCCCGCAGGTTCTCGTCAACGTGCGCACCGCACGGCGCGACGTGCTCGACGACGCCGACGTGCGGCGAGCGATCGCGGACGTCGAGCGCGAGCTCGGCGGCGACGGGCGCATCCTCGTGCGGCCATCGGGGACGGAGCCGCTCATCCGCGTGATGATCGAGGGCGACGATGCGAAACGCATCGATGCGCTCGCGCGGGAAGTAGCGGAAATCGTTGTGCGCTCGGCGCAGTAGCCGCGTATGATTCGGGTCTCTTCGCGCGCGACGTTGATCGCCGCGCTTTTCTTTTCGTCGGCGTCGTGCTCCGCGGCTCTCGCGCAGCAGCGACCGCCGATCGTCCTCAGCGTCGATGCGACGGGCGCCCCGCAAAAATACTATCGCGTGCGCGAGTCGCTCCCGGCTGCGCCCGGGCCGTTCACGTTCGTCTATCCGAAGTGGATCCCGGGGTACCACGGCCCGGTCGGTCCGATCGAGGACGTGGTCGATCTCCACGTCGACGCGGGCGGAAAGCCGCTCGCGTGGCGCCGGGATCTCGTCGACATGTACGCCGTTCACGTCGTCGTCCCGCCGGGCGGCACGACGCTCGATCTCGAGTATTCCGTCGTCGGCGCCGACTCGAAGAACGGGCAGATCTCGCCCGTGAGCACGAACGAACTCGCGCTCATCGAGTTCAGCAATTTCGTGACGTACGCGCAAGGCGCGAGGGCGGAGGACACGCGCGTCGACGCTCGGCTCACGCTGCCGGCCGGCTGGACCTACGGAACGGCGCTCCCCGTCGCGTCGCATGCGGGCGACACGGTGACGTTCGCGGACGCTTCGCTCTACACGCTCATCGATTCGCCCGTGATCTCCGGCGCCCACGAACGCGCGTACGCGCTCGGCGGCAATCAGGAACTCGACGTCGCCTCGGACAGCGCCGCGGGTGCCGCGGTGACGCCGAAATTCCTCACGGGCATGCGCCGCCTCGTCGACGAGGGGCCGGCGCTCTACGGCGGCAAGCACTACCGCGACTACCATTTCCTGCTGACGCTCAGCGACGAAGTCGGCATCGAAGGCATCGAGCATCACGAATCGAGCGACGATCGCGCGGGCGAGCGATACGCCGCCGACGACGCGGAGTACAGCACGTTCGCCGACCTCTTGCCGCACGAATACTCGCATTCGTGGAACGGCAAGTATCGCCGCCCGGCCGATCTCGCGGTGCCGAACTATCAGGATCCCGAGGAGACCGACCTGCTCTGGATCTACGAGGGCCTCAATCAGTACAACGGGGAGAAGCTCTCGACGCGCGCCGGACTCAACGATTTTCAGACGCAGCTGGACGAGCTCGCCGAAGCCGCCGCGTCGATGGACGTCGAGAGCGGCCGCGATTGGCGCCCGATCCAAGACACCGCCGACGGCGCGCCGTTCCTCTACGTCGCGCCGAATCAGTATTACGAAACGCGCCGCAGCGCGGGCGACTTCTACACCGAGGGCGATCTCATCTGGCTCGACGCCGACGTGACGATCCGCAAGCTCACGCACGGAAAGAAATCGCTCGACGATTTCTGCAAGCTTTGGGGCGACGGCAGCGACACGACGAACGCGCCGCGCGTGCACGGCTACGACGAAGCGACGATGCTCGCGTACATGACCCAGGTCGTTCCCTACGATTGGAAGGCGTTCTTCGACGCGCGCATCGCGCGGATCGAGCCGCGCGCGCCGCTCGGCGGCATCACGGACGGCGGCTATTCGCTCGTCTATTCGGACAAGCCGACGGAACTCGAAAAGCATCGGGAAGAGGTCGGGAAATCCAAGACGATCGACGTCCGGTACTCGCTCGGCATGCGCCTCGGCGAAGATGGTACGGTCCTGAACATCCTGCAGCGCAGCTCCGCGTTCGCTGCGGGCCTCGCGCCCGGATGGAAGATCCTCGCCGTCGACGGACGCAAGTTCGGCAACGACGCGCTCAAAGACGCGCTCGCGGCGCATAAGGGCCGCACGATCCCGATGCAGCTGATCGTCGCGAACGGCGATTTCTTCAAGACGGTCGCGATCGACGCGAGCAGCGGCGAACGCTATCCGCATCTCGTTCGGAACGCCGCGATCGAAGATCGGCTCGGGTCGATCTACACGCCGCGCACGTACGCACGCCGAGCCGCTTTGTAAAGATCTCCGTTCGCTGCGAAAGCGGCCGTACCGATCGGCCGAAATCCAAAAGGACGACGGCGATTGGCATCAAAACCGGGGTCATCGGAGCGTGCGGAGGCGCGACTCCAACGCGTTCGTCGTTATGACGAGCGTCGATAGAACACTGGCTATCGCTGAATCCGGGCGACCGGAGCGGGGGAGTACTCGGTGGGGTGAACGCGCCGGTCGGCGCTAGGGCGGCCTCTACGCCCGAACCCGTCAACTAACTCCGCAAGCGTCGAAAGAGGAGCAGGTTGTACCGTTCGTTTCAGACGGCACTCGCGGCCGTCGTCTTCAGTTGTGCCGCCACGAGCATCGCCTCGGCCGCGCCGCACGGCACGCACACCGTCGTCGCCGGCGAGACGCTCGCATCGGTCGCCGCTCGCGAGCACGTGGCCGCCGCGGATCTCGCGCGCACGAACGATCTCGAGGGCGCGAACGCCGCGCTCGAACCGGGAACGATCCTCGCCGTCGACGCGGACGCGCTGCCGCAGATCGTCGCTCCCGCCCCCGCGGAGGCGACGGCGGAACTCAAGGCGATCGAGACGATCTCGCAGATGCCGACCGCGAACGCGGACCTTCAGATGTGGTCCGCCGGAGCGGCCGTACCCGAGACGGGCGCGTCGCAGCCGGCGCGCGAGACCGCGAAGGCGGTCCGCCGGATGGGTCCGCTGCACCGCTTCGCGAGCAGCTTCATGAGCGGAACGTCGTCGATCGCGATGAGCCTGCGGCGCGACGCGACGCGCTTCATCGGGACGCCGTACGTTTTCGGCGGAACCTCGCCGAGCGGCTTCGATTGCTCCGGCTACGTGCAACACGTCTTCGCGATGCTCGGGATCGCCCTGCCGCGCACCGCGGACGCGCAGTTCTACGCGAGCAGTCCGACCCACGGCAACTTGGCGTTCGGCGATCTCGTGTTCTTTCAGACGTATGAGCCCGGTCCGTCGCACGTCGGGATCTACATGGGCGCCGGGCGCTTCATCCACAGCTCGAGCCACGGCGTCATGATCAGCCGGCTCGGCGACTCGTACTGGTCGGCGCGGTACCTCGGCTCGAAGCGCGTCGCTCGTTTGGCCAGCCGTTAGCTTCCGCGCAGAACCGCTCGCACGACGAAGCCTCGAGCATCCGCTCGGGGCTTCGTCGTTCCGGGAGGCTGCGGCTCGCACGCGCGTCTCGCGAGCGCGAGGCGGCTCGGAAAAGGTGACGCACTTCTCGGCGCGCGCGGCCGATATATCGGGAAACGACGCGGCCGAACGCTGCGTTCACTCCGTAGTCTCGCCGTGAGGTTCCCACCGTGACGCATCGCCCGCTCGCCCTCGCCTTCGTTCTCGCCGCGCTCCTGGCGCCCGTCTCCGCGCGAGCGGGAAAGGTCGATACGAACGCCGCGCCGCTCGATCAGTATTTCGGCAAGATGAAGATGAGCGCGATCGGTCTGCGGATGGACGTCGATCGGCTCGGCCGGCGCTATCACGCGCGGACGATCAGCGATGCCGACCTCGTCCACGACGCCGGTATGGCGCAAGACGCGTTCTTCGCGTGGCAGAAGAAGTATCCGAAAGATCCGTGGATCGCGCCGACGGCGTTCCATCTCGAACAGCTCTATCAGGCCGTGCAATCGGACGACGCGCGAACGCAGGCGCTCGTGATGCTCCACTTCCTCGCGGATACCTATCCGACGAGCAAGGACGCGCATCTCGCCCGCGTCCGCCTGGCGCAGGGCTTCCCGCCGCTCCACGAAGAGACGGCGATCCACGCAACGCCGAGCCCGTACGGTTCGGGCGCCGTCGCCGACGCATCCGCGAGCCCCGGGCCGTCGTCCGCCGCGAACGGAACCGCGGCGGTTTCCGCCGCCGCGTCGCCGTCGGCCGCGCCGGCCTCACCCGCGGCGGCGAGCGCATCGCCGGCTGCGGCGGCCTCGCCGACGGCTGCACCCGCGGCGAACTAGCGCGGCTCGAAGGGGTCGACGCCTCGCGCGCGGTACCGACGCCCCTTCGAGAGCTCCGTTGGGGTGTCGCCAAGCGGTAAGGCACGGGACTTTGAATCCTGCATTCGTTGGTTCGAATCCAGCCACCCCAGCCACGCTCGCGTGACGACCGTCCGCGAACGGCTCGACTCGCTCTTCGCGGCCTGGCGCCGCGGCGACGCGTTGCTCTCGGGAGCGCATTTCGCGATCGACGGGACGTACCGGGAAGCCGGCCGCGAACCGATCGTCGGCCGCGCGGCGATCGTCGAGCACTTCACGGCGTTCTTCCGCGACGGGCCGCGCTGGGAATTCACGCTCGAAGAGGCGATCGTCGAAGGCGACTCCGCGGCCGTCGCCTACCGGTTCTCGATCGAAGCCGTGCGCGGGACGTGGCGGGAGCGGCCGGGCTGCGCGCTCGTTCGTTTTACGGACGGAACGATTACGCAGTGGCGCGAATACGAGGGCTAGCCATGTCTCAAGACACCCTTAATATCGACGTCTCGACCGCCAAAGACGGCGCTGTCACCATCTTCGCCCTCGGCGGGAGTCTCGACATCGCGACCTCGCC
This sequence comes from Vulcanimicrobiota bacterium, assembly GCA_964658555.1. Classification (GTDB taxonomy): domain Bacteria; phylum Vulcanimicrobiota; class Vulcanimicrobiia; order Vulcanimicrobiales; family Vulcanimicrobiaceae; genus CAZZYZ01. The sequence goes on from CAZZZK010000107.1 coordinate 7,605, forward strand.
GACGCTGCGGGCGGCGCTCATGGAGGCGGCCGACCGGAACGAACACGAGATCGTCGTCGATCTCAGCGACATGGAGTTCCTGGACTCGACCGGGCTCGGAGCGCTGATCGGCGCGCACAAGCGAGCCGCCGAACACGGCGGATCGGTGCGCCTCGTCGCGCACGAGGGTCAGATCCTGCGGCTCCTGCGCATCACGGGCCTGCTCGACGTCTTCTCGGTCTATCCCGATATCGACGCCGCCCTCGCCGACGACAAGCGCCTCATCGGCATGTGATCGCCGCCGCCGCGAGTGTGCGGCGGGACACGCGCGTTTCCGTGGGCGGCCGCCGTCCGCGATCCGACATTCCTTCCATGATCGCCGCCTTCGGTCCGACCGCCGTCGCGCGTCCGACCCGCTCCGTCTTTACGGAGGGTCTCCGCTGCATGCGCGATCGACTCTCGCTCTATGCCGCGTTCGCCGCCGCATGCGCGCTCGCGGCCTATCTCGCATTCCCGCACCTCGACCTCTACGCGATCCTCGCGACGCGCCCGCTCGCGCTCGTGACGACGCCTCCCGTCAGCGTCGTGCTCGCGCTCTCGCTCGTCGCGACGTTCTTCATCCTGCCGTCGGCGCTGCGCGGCGTCGAACCGGCGTTCCGCATGACGCGCT
>CAZZZK010000108.1:0-8242 GCA_964658555.1 Vulcanimicrobiota bacterium
GATTGGGCCGAGAGCGACTTCCTCGCCGAGGACGGATCGATCGACGGCGACGAAGGCGAGGCGCTCTCCGCGACCGTGATCGCCGAGGCGCGCGAAGTCCTCGACGACGCGGAGGACGGAACGCACCTCCACTTGCACGAGGGCGACGACTGAGCGGCGACCCGGCGCCGCTCGGCGGCACGATGCAGGACGTCGAGCTCACGATCGGCTGGCTGCTCGAACACGTCCTGCGCAATCACGGTACGCGCGAGATCGTCTCGCGCGAAGCGGACGGGTCGCTCGCGCGCTTCACGTACGCCGCATTCGGCCGGCGCGTCGCGCGCCTCGCGAACGCGCTGCTCGCGCTCGGCGTGCGGCCGGGCGATCGCGTCGCGAGCCTCGCGTGGAACGACCACCGCCATCTCGAACTCTATTACGCGGTGCCGATGATCGGCGCGATCCTGCACACCGCGAACGTCCGGCTCTTTCCGGAACAGATCGCGTGGTCGTTCGAGCATGCCGACGACCGGCTCGTCTTCGTCGACGCGACGCTCGCGCCGCTCGTCGCTCGCGCGATCGCCGGGACGGCGCCGGCGTCTCGCCGCTACGTGACGATGGGCGACGCGCCCGCACCGGCGCGCGACGCGCTGCCGGACGCGCTCGCGTACGAGCAGCTGCTCGCCGCCGCGCCCGAGACGATCGCGTGGCCGCAGACGAACGAGCGCGCGCCCGCGATCCTCTGCTACACCTCGGCGACGACGGGCAATCCCAAAGGCGTGCTCTTCACGCACCGGTCGACCGTCCTGCACACGCTCGGGACGGGACTGACCGACGCGCTCGGCATCGGCGCGGCCGATACGGTGATGCCGCTCGTCCCGATGTTCCACGTCAATGCCTGGGGCGCGCCGTTCATCGTGCCGCTCGCGGGCGCGAAGCTCGTCCTCGCGGGTTCGCGCCTCGATGCGCCGAGCATCATCGACCTCGCCGATGCGGAGGGCGTGACGCGCGCGCTCGGCGTGCCGACGATCTGGCTCGCGGTGCGCGACGAACTCGAACGCCGCGGTGCGACGCTCGCGACGCTGCGCGACGTCGTCGTCGGCGGGTCGGCGTGCCCGCCGTCGCTCTACGACGATCTCGGGCGGCGCGGGACGCGCATGATCTCGGCATGGGGCATGACGGAGATGAGTCCGCTCGGCACCGTCTCCGTCCCGAACGCCGACGTCGCCGCACTGCCCGAGGCGGAGCGGCGTACCGAACTCCTCAAAGCCGGACGTTTCTCGCCGCTCGTCGCCTGGAAGCTGGTCGGCGACGGCGGCGAGGAGGTCGCGGCGGACGGCGCGACGCCGGGCGAACTCTGGGTGCGCGGACCCGCGGTCGCGAGCGGCTACTACCGCGAAGCGCCCGATCCGGCAACGTTTCGGGACGGCTGGTTCCGCACGGGCGACGTCTGCACGGTCGATCCGCACGGCTACCTGCAGATCGTCGATCGCTCGCGCGATCTCGTGAAGTCGGGCGGGGAATGGATCTCGAGCGTCGAGCTCGAGAACGTGCTGATGGGGCATCCGGCGATCCGCGAAGCGGCGGTCGTCGGGCTGCGGCATCCGCGCTGGATCGAGCGTCCCGTCGCCGTCGTCGCCGTGCGCCCGGGCGGCGCGGAGATCGACGAAGCGGCGCTGCTCGCCTGGCTCGAAGGGCGCGTCGCCCGCTGGTCCCTTCCCGATCGCATCGTGTTCGTGGAAGCGATCCCGCGCACGGGCGTCGGCAAGTTCCTCAAGCGCGAACTCCGCGAACGCTACGCGACGCTGCTCACGGAGCCGTCGGGAACCGCCGTCACGTAACGACGCGTTCGCCCCGCGTCGAGCAGCCGCACGCCGAGCGAGCGGCGCATCGCGCATCGCGCATCGCGAGCTAGCGCGCTCCTTTCGTGAGCGCCGCGGCGATATCGACGTCGACGTGATCGTCGACGTGCAGGATGAACGTGCTCGGATTCTTCATGCCCCACGCGACGTAGGGCACCGTGAAGTGCGTGTGGGCGAGGTAGCCCGCGCCCTTGCGCGCGACGTCGAGCCGCAGCGTCATCTCGTGCGTCGTACCGTGGATCGCCATCGTCCCGTGAACGTCGAGGCCGGAGACGCCGTCGTCCGCGAGCCGGCCGTCGACGCGATCGGCCGTGAAGACCGCGTCGGGAAAGGTTTGGGTCTGTAAGATCTCCGTCTGCATGCGCCGGTCGCGCGTCGCGTTCTCGCTCTGACCGCTCGTGAGATCGAGCACGACGCTGCCCTCCGCCTTCCCGTCGGCCGGATCGAAATCGATCTCGCCGCGTTTGAGCGCGAAGGTGCCGTCGACGGTATGGAAGATCGCGCCGAGCCGCCACGTGACGGTCGATTGCGCCGGCACGAGGGTCAGCGTCGTTTGGGCCGCACGTGCCGGCGCCGCTGCGGCGCATGCGAGAACGAGCGTGAGCGGAAGCGCGAACGGCAGACGAAGCACGAAGCATCCAATCTCGAATCGGTGGCGATCGTCGTTCGACTCGCGCCCGGGAATTCAGTTGTTCGCGCGCGGCTCCGCGACGAGAACGGCGGTCGGCAAGACCGCGAAGAGATCGCTCGCGGCGAGGTAGGCGCCCGCTCCGTCCCGACGCACGGCGATACGGCGTCCGGTGAGCCGGTCGACGTAGGCGTCGGGCGCGTCCGGCGGCAGGCGCACGGCCTCGTCGTCGAATGCGAGCCGGAGCGCTCCGTCCGCCGCGAGCAGCGCGCGAACGATCCGCGGCACGGCGACGACGACGTCCTCGCGGGCGAAGGCGACGACGCTCTCGGCGTTCGTTCCGCTCGTCTCGAGCGGCGCGTACGCGCCGCCGAGAAAGACGTCGGGACGTTCGCGCCGCAGATGCAGCAGCCGCCACGTGAGGAAGAGTTTGATGCGGCCGTCGCCCCACGCCGCGAGCAGCTCGCCCGCGAGGCGCTCGATCTCGCCGCCGTCGACCGCCGCCGCCATCGCGCGGATCGCCTCGTGCCGGAAGGCGTAATCGACGGGCCGGCGGTTATCGGGGTCGACGAGCGAGAGATCCCAAAGTTCGCAGCCCTGGTACGTGTCGGGGATGCCGGGGACGGTCAGCTTCAGCGTCGTCTGCGCGAGGCTCGAGATCGCGCCGATGCGCGCGCAGGTCAGCGCGAGTTTTTGAAAATCCTTGAGGAACGTCGAGAGCGTGCCGTCCCCGAGGAGTCCGCGTACGAAGCCGAGCGCCGCCTTCTCGTACGCCTCGCTCGGGTTGGTCCAACTCGTCCGGAACTTCGCCTCGCGCAACGCCTTCACGAAATACGCGTCGAGCCGTTCGAGGTAGGCCGCGCGCTCGTCGTCCGGAAGCGCGTCCGCGTCGAGCCACGCCATCGGCCACGTCCCGAGCAGCGTTTGGTAGATGAAGTATTCGTCGTTGTCGGTCGGCGCGGCGGAGCCGTCGACCTCGGGCTTGTGATGCGCGTTGAGATCGCTCCACGCATTGAGCGCCGCCGACCACGCCTGCGGCATCTCCGAGAGCGCGTCGATGCGGGTGCGGGTGTCCTCCCCGCGCTTGTGATCGTGCGTCGCCGTCGCCAGCATCGCGTGCGGGAACGTGAGCCCGCGCTCGGCGTTCGCGAGGTGGAAATCGAGCACCGACGTTCCGAAGCGGCGCGGGTCGCCGCCGACTTCGTTGAGCGAGATGAGGCGCAGATAGCGATAGAACGCGGTATCTTCGACGGCCTTGGCCATCACGGGGCTCGTGTATTGTTGGAACTTCATCGCGAAGCGCAGGACGTCGTTACGCGGATAGTTGCTCGAGATCTCGTTCGCCCGCATCGAGAGCAGGCTCTCGATGAAATCGAAGACGCGCTCGTCGCCGAGTTCGCTGCGCCGACGCGCGAGGCGCAACGCCTCTTTGACGTAGCCGCGATCGTCCTCGCCGACGTCCTCGCTCGTCACGTAGGTGCGATACACGGGGAATGCCGCGACGACTTCGCCGAGCGCTTCGTGCAGCGTGTTGTAGGTGTAATCGTTCGATCGCCGGTCGAGCTCCGCGAGCCGGTCGAGCATCGTCACGAGCACTTCGAACTCGCTCGCGAGCGAGCTGCGCATGATATCTTTCTTGGCGCGATACGCGAACCCGGCGAACGTCCCCGTGATGCTCGCGAAGCGCCGATAGGTCCGTTCGAACGCGCCGGCATTGCGCGCGTCGACGAAGATGCCGTTCACGAGATTCATGAAATCGTAGCCGGTCGTCCCCGCGATGCGCCAATCCGCGGGCAGCGCCTCGCCCCAGGCGAGGATCTTCTCGACGACGAGATACTGCGCGTGCCCGAGCGCGGCGGCCCGGTCCATGAGCAGCTGGCAATACCCGGCCGGATTGTACAGGCCGTCGACGTGGTCGATGCGCAAGCCCTGAACGAGTCCCGATTCGATGAGCTCGAAGACGAGGCGATGCGTCTGCGCGAGTACCTCGGCGTCTTCGACGCGCACGCCCGCGAGATCGTTGATGTCGAAGAAGCGGCGATAGTTGATCTCGTCCGCCGAGACGCGCCAATACGCGAGCCGGTAGTTCTGCGCTTGCAGCACGGCGTCGAGCCGGTCGATCGCTTCGGGTCCGGCGCCGACGGCGAACGTCGCGAGCGCCGATTCGATCGCGGCGACGTTCTCCGGGTCGCGTGCCGCATCGGAGAGCTCGGCCTTGAGCTCGATCGCGCGCTCGCGCGAGGCGTCCGCGAATTCGGCCGCGAGCGCGCGCAGCGACCACGCGTGTCCGGGGCGCAGGCGCGCCGCGATCTCGAGGATCGCCGCGTAGGATTTCGTCGCGGTCGGGAAACGGTTATCGAAATACGCGACCTGGAACGCGCCGCGCGCCGCGTCGAAGACGAGCGAGAGTTCGCCGCGTTCGAGGACGCGGCCGTAGTAGTCGCCGAGCTGCGGCAGCAGCACGCGTCCGCGCATCTCCGTGCGCAGCGGCCGCCAGTCGATATCGAAGTAGCCGCCGTACGGCGAGGCTTCGCCCCACTCGAGAACGTCCTGCCACCACGGGTTCTCGGGGCCGATCCCCATGTGGTTGGGGACGAAATCGAGCAGGTGGCCGAGGCCGCGTTCCTGCGACGCGGCGATGAGCGCGCGATGTTCCTCGGCGGTCCCGATCTCCGGGTTGAGCCGGTTCGGGTCGACGACGTCGTAGCCGTGCTGGCTGCCGGGCCGCGCTTTGAGGTACGGCGACGCGTAGAGATAACCGACGCCGAGGTCGGCGAGATAGGGTACGATCGCGCGCGCGTCGTCGAAGCGAAACGACGGCGTGAACTGCAGCCGGTACGTCGACCCCGGGATCTCCCCGATCGCGAGAGCGCCGGTCATGCGATCGACCAGCGAACGGACCACGGGCGCGCCGTCTCCGGCCGCAGGGGATCCGTCCCCGTGGTGAAGATCGTGCGGCCGGGCGCCGGGGCGAGACCCGGATGCGGCGCGTCCGCGAGATGGGCGACGAGATGGAGCGCCGTGCCGTCGTCGAGGCGCCACGTCGCGCGCAGATCGCGCTCGGCCGGCGTCTCGAAACGGGCATCCGTGCCGCGCAGGTGGCGGACGCGCGGGGCGATCTCGCTCTTGCGAACGGCGAGCAGCTCGCGGTAGTACGCGAGCCACGCCGCATGCTCGGCGCCCGCGATCTCGTCCCAGCGGAGGCGGCTGCGTTCGAACGTCTCGATCGCACCGGGATCGGGGATGCGGTCGCGCGGCGCGGGATCGGCGAACGCGCCGAACGATTTGAATTCGTTCCGCCGGCCCTCGGTCACGAGCTTCGCGAGTTCGGGCTCGAAATCGCAGAAGAAGAGAAACGGCGAGCTCGCGCCCCATTCTTCGCCCATGAAGAGCATCGGCGGCGAGGGCGCGAGCAGATAGATCGCGGCCATCGCGCGCACCGCATCGGGCGATGCGATCGCGGTGATGCGATCGCCGAAGGGCCGATTGCCGATCTGATCGTGATTCTGTAGGAACGTCACGAACGAACGCGCGCGCAAGTGCGCGCTCGGCGTGCCGCGATTCGCGCCCTCGTGCTCGGAGTATTCGCCCTGATAGCCGAAGCCTTGCGTCAGCGTCCGCCCGAGCCGTGCGACCGGACGCTCCGCGTAGTCGGCGTAATAGCCGTCGACTTCGCCCGTCGCGATCACGTGGAGCGCGTGATGCTCGTCGTCGTCCCATTGCGCGTCGAAGCGGCCGTCGTCGAGGAGCTCCGCTTCGTTGTTCGCGTTCTCGAGGACCAGGTGCGCGCCCGGATGCGCCCGCTTCCGGACCGTCGCCGCGAGTTCTTTGAGAAAGTGCCGGTCCGCACCGTCGTAGATCGCGTGGACCGCATCGAACCGCAATCCGTCGAAGCGGAACTCGTCGAGCCAATAGATCGCGTTCTCGATGAAGAAGGCGCGCACGTCGCGGCGCTCTTCCGCTTCGACGTCGATCGCCGCGCCCCACGGCGTGTGGTGACGCTCGGTGTAGAACGTCGGCGCGTAGCCGTGGAGGTAATTCCCCTCGGGGCCGAAGTGGTTGTACACGACGTCGAGAAAGACGGCGAGCCCGCGCGCGTGCGCGGCGACGATCAGCGTTTTGAGATCGTCCGGCGTTCCGTAATTGCGCGTCGGCGCGTAGGGAAGGACGCCGTCGTAGCCCCAGTTGCGGGCGCCCGGGACCTCGGCGACGGGCAGCAATTCGATCGCGGTGACGCCGAGCGCCGCGAGATGATCGAGCTTCTCGATCGCGGCGAGATACGTGCCGCCCTGCGTGAACGTGCCGACGTGAAGTTCGTAGAACACGTGCTCGTTCCAAGCGATGCCGGTCCAGCCGTCGTCCGGCCAGTCGAATGCGGCGGGATCGACGACGACGCTCGCACCGTGCACGCCGCCCGGCTGATAGCGCGACGCGGGATCGGGGACGCGCGGTCCGGTGCCGTCGAGGACGAACGCGTAGCGCGTACCGGCTCCGGCCTCCGCTCGCGTCGCTTCGAACCATCCGCCGCCGGTCGACTGCATCGCGAACGTCCGGTCCGAGCCGTGCGCGGCGTCCGCCTCGAAGACGAGCTCGGCCTTCGCCGCGGCGGGCGCGTACAAGCGAAAGCGAACGCCTTCGGGAACGATCCGCGCGCCGAACGGCATCGCGTGAGAGAACTGCGTCGACACCCAAGCGTCGTACCCCCGGCATCCGTTGCTAACCGACGACGGCGTGCGACCGAGGGGAGCCCGCTTTCCGCGCGGAAACGGCGGTCGGTCGTGGAAACGCTCGAAGCCGCGGGGACGAAGTGCTACGTGTATCGCGGAACGCGCGATCGCCAGCACGTCGAGGATCTCGATCAGATCAGCGAGATCATTCGCGAACCGAGCTCCCTCGTGTGGTTCGACGTCGTCGACCCGGGACCGAACGATCTGGCGTTGCTGCAAGCGGAGTTCGATCTCCATCCGCTCGCGATCGAAGACGCGCTCGGCCCGCACCAGCGCGCGAAGATCGAGTCGTACGGCCGCTACGTCTTCTTGATCGTCCACGGCGTCACGCGCTCGCCCGACGGGCTCGCGACGCACGAGATCGCGATCTTCGCGGGCGAGTCGTTCGTCGTGACGGTCCGGCACGATCCCGCGTATCCGATGGACGATCTGCGCGCGCGCTGGCACGACGGGATCGACGGGAAGGTGACCGACGCGCCCGCGCTCGTGCACGCGATCCTCGACGCGCTCGTCGACGGGTATCTGCCGATCAGCGACCTCTTCGAAACGCGACTCGACGAGCTCGAGAACGTGCTGCTCGAGCAGGGCCGGATCTCGAGCGTCGCGCTGCGGCGCATCTCCGCGATGCGCAAGGATCTCAGCGCCTTCCGCCGCGCCGTCGTGCCGATGCGAGAGATCCTCGCGCTGCCGATCCGCGGCGATTCGCACTTCTTCACGCGCGACGATCTGCCGTACTACCGCGACGTGCTCGATCACGTGCTGCTCGTCATCGATCGGATCGAATCGACGCGCGAGGCGATGACGAACGTGCTCGAGACGAACATCGGCATCTCGTCGAACCGGCAGAACGAAGTCAGCAAACAGCTGACGCTGATCGCGACGATCTTTCTGCCGCTGACCTTCATCACGGGCTTCTTCGGTCAGAACTTCGGCTGGCTCGTCGACAACATCAAATCGCAGCAGAGCTTCTGGATCTACGGGGTCGGCACGGAAGTCGTCGCCGTCGTCGCGCTGCTGACGTACTTCCGCTTTCGCGGCTGGCGCTGAGG
>CAZZZK010000109.1:0-8210 GCA_964658555.1 Vulcanimicrobiota bacterium
CCTCGGGCGAGACCATCCCGAAATTGCGACGGATGTTCTCCTTCGTGTCGCGGCCGCGCTGCTGCGCGAGCACGACGACGCGCCGGCCGCGCAAGTTCGCGAAACCGCCGACGAGCGCCGGATCGTCGCGGAAATGACGATCGCCGTGCAGCTCGTCGAACTGATCGAACGCCGCGAGATAATCGCTCGACATCGGACGCTTGGGGTGGCGCGCCATGTTCACGCGCTCCCACGGCGTGAGTTTGCCGAAGAGATCGCGGAGCAGATCCTCGTACTTCGCCTCGAGCGCGCGGACGTCGTCGCCCGTTCCGGCCCCGCGCGAACGCAGCGTCGCGATTCGCTTTTCGAGCTCTTCGAGCGGGCCTTTCTCGCGTTCGACGATCAGATTCACGCGCGGCCGAGTTCCGGGATCGCGACCGCGAGATCGCGCGCGGTGCTCCGCGGCTTCGAGGTGTATTCCAGCAAGCGCACGAGCGTCGCGCGCATCTCCGCGCGCGGAACGACGAGATCGACGTGGCCCTTTTCGAGCAGGAACTCCGCCGTCTGAAAATTATCCGGAAGCTTCTGACGCAGCGTCTGCTCGATCACGCGGCGTCCGGCGAAGCCGATCGACGCGCGCGATTCGGCGACGATCACGTCGCTCTGGAACGCGAACGACGCCGAGACGCCGCCCGTCGTCGGATCGGTTAGTACGGTGACGAACAAATTTCCGGCCGCCATGAAGCGGTCGACGGCCTGCGTCGTCTTCGCCATCTGCATAAGAGCGAGCATGCCCTCTTCCATCCGCGCGCCGCCGCTCGCGGTGAAGATGATGCACGGGACGCCGCGGTCGAGCGCCTCTTCGAGCAGTCGCGTGATCCGCTCGCCGACCGCCGTGCCCATGGTTCCGCCGCGAAAGCTGAAGTCCATCACGCCGAGCGCGACCGGGCGGCCGTCGAGCGCCGCGAAACCCGTGATCACCGATTCGGAGAGCTGCGATTTCTCGCGATCGCCTTCGAGTTTCTGCGGATACGGCCGCCGATCGACCCACTTCAACGGATCGCGCGAGACGATCTCCGTTCCGATCTCGTAGAAATCGCCGTCGACGAGCGACGCGATGCGCGCGTACGCGTGCATGCGAAAGTGGTAACTGCACTTCCCGCACACGGAGAGGTTCGCTTCGAGATCCTTGCGGTAGAGCATCTCCCCGCACGACGGACATTTCGCCCACAGCGCGGCGTCTTCGGCGGGCTGTTCGCCGCGTAGCCGCGCGAGCCAGTCGTAGAACGGCATCACGCGATCGTGTTTTCCGAGGGTGCGGCGGTAGGCGCCGGAACCGGCGTCGCCCCTCGGGCCGCGCGCGCGCTACGGCGCGAACCGCCGGTCAGACGGCCGGCGTAGATGCGGCGCAGCTGCAGCAGGTAATTCTTGATCTCTTTCCCGTTGAGCTTCGACTCGCCGACGACGCGATCGACGAACACGTACGGAACCTCGATCGCTTTGCCGTAGTGCGCTTTCGCGGCGACTTCGAGGCCGATCTTGAAGCCGATCGGATCGAGTTCGACGCCGTCGAGCGCGTCGCGCCGCACGAGGATGAAGCCGCTCGTGATGTCGCGGATCGGCGTCAGGGGCCACGCCATCGCGCAGGCGACGAGCGACGTCACCTTACGTTTGAGCGGCCAGTTCTCGATCCCGCCGCCCTTGACGTACCGGCTGCCGACCGCGAGCCCGTACCGGCCGGACTCGAGCGCCGCCACCATCTTCGGCACCACGTTCGGATCGTGACTGAAATCGGCATCGATCGCGCCGAGAAATTCCGACTCGGGCCGCGCGAATTTCCAGCCGTCGATCACGCCGCTCGAGAGCCCGAGTTTACCCGGGCGATGGAGGCACCGGACCGGATAGCGGGCGGCGAGCCGGTCGACGATCTCACCCGTTCCGTCGGGCGACGCGTCGTCGACGACGACCAGCTCGCCGTCGAGACCGTGGAGCGTGAAGACGTCGGAGAGCGTCGAGATCAGTCGTTCGATCCCGCCCGCTTCGTTGTACGTCGGAATGACGATGCTGAACTTCAAACGGCCCCCATACGGGGTGTTCTATACGCCGGGCGGACAAACGTCTCTTGCACTGCGCTGCCGAGCGTGCTCACAGCTCCCCGCTCGCGTAGCGCAGCGCCGCGACCGCGACGAGCCCCGCCGTCTCGGTGCGCAGGATGCGGCGCCCGAGCGAGACGATCCGGGCGCCCGACCGCTCGGCGAGCGCGATCTCGTCGCGCGTGAAGCCGCCCTCGGGGCCGATCGCGACGATCGCCCGGCGCGCGCCCGAGAGGAGCCCCGGCAGCGCGTCGCGGAACGCGACGGGCTCCGCGACTTCCCACGGTACGAGCGCCAGATCGTAGCTCGCGAACGACTCCGCGATCCGCGCGAACGACTGCGGCGCGTCGATCGCGGGGACGTCGGCGCGCCCGCACTGCTGCGCCGCCGTTCGCGCGAGCCGGCGCCAGCGCTCGAGCTTTCCGGTGCGCTCGCCCTCGCCGACGGTTCGCTCGCTCGCGAACGGCGAGACCCGCGAGACGCCGAGTTCGGTCGCCTTCTCGACGACGAAATCCATCTTCGCGCCCTTCGGGATGCCCTGCGCGAGGACGATCTCGAGCGCGGGCGGCGGGAGCGTGGCGAGCTCGCGCCGGAGCGTCGCGCGCAGGCCGCCCGGCGAGCCCGCGCTCGTCACGAGCTCGGCCGCGAACGACCGGCCGCCCGAATCGACGACTTCGATCGCGTCGCCCGGGGTCGCGCGCAGCACGACGGCGAGCTTCCGGGCGTCGTCGGGCGCGAGGTCGACGGCGTCGCCGATCGCGAGCACGCCCGCGACGAAGAATCGCGCGGCGACCGTCCGGCCGGCGGTCAGGGGACGAACGCGTCCTTCACACGCTCGAAGAAGCTGCGGTCGTCGACCTCGCCGCCGCCGAGCGTCGCGTACTCCTCGAGCAGCTCGCGCTCGCGCCGTGTGACCTTCGTCGGGACGACGACGTGAACGGTCGCGTAGAGATCGCCGTGCGAGCTGCCGCGCATCGTGGGCATCCCCTTGCCGCGAATGCGGAACGTCGAGCCGCTCTGCGTGCCCGCCGCGACCGTGAACGGAACCGGACCGCCGAGCGATTCCACGCTCGCCTCCGCACCGAGCGCGGCCTGCGTGAACGAGATCGGAACGTCGGTGTAGAGATCGACGCCGTCGCGACGGAACCGCTCGTGCGGCGAGACGCCGATGTACACGTAGAGGTCGCCCGGCGGGCCGCCGCGCGTGCCGCCCTCGCCGTTTCCGGAGACGCGGATCCGGCTACCGTCGTCGACGCCCGCCGGAATCTTCACGGTCAGCGAACGGTGCTGTTCGACGCGGCCCGCCCCGCGACACGTCTCGCACGGCGTCGGGACGATCGTGCCCTCGCCGCGACACTTGGTGCACGCCGTCTGCGTGACGAACTGTCCGAGCGGCGTCTGGCGCGTCGCGCGCATCGCCCCGGTCCCGCCGCAGCGGTCGCAGCGCGTGATCAGCGTCCCGGGCGCGGCACCCGAACCGTTGCACGTGCCGCACTGCGCGAGGTGATTGAAGCCGATCTCGCGCTCCGTGCCGGCGTACGCCTCCTCGAGGCTGATGCCGACGTCGTAACGCAGGTCGGACCCGCGCTGCGGCCCGGCGGTCCGGGCCGACGGGCCGCCGCGGCCCGCCGCGTTCGCACCGAAGAACATGTCGAAGATATCGCCGAAGCCCTCGCCGCTCGAAAAGCCGCCGCCGCCGGGCGTTCCGCCCGGACCGCCCGTCGTTCCGAAGCGGTCGTACTGCTGACGTTTCCGCGGATCGGAGAGGACTTCGTACGCTTCGTTGATCTCCTTGAAGCGCGCTTCGGCCGTCGTTTTGTCTTCCGCGACGTCGGGATGGAATTTGCGGGCGAGGCCGCGATACGCTTGTTTGATCTCGGCTTCGGACGCATCTCGGCCGACGCCGAGCACGCCGTAAAAATCGGTCGGCACGTGTGTTCCCTAACGCAGATCGGTATCGGTGAAGTGTCGGTTGAGCGACTGCGCCGTCCCCGAGGCGAGCGCGAGCAGCCGCGCGTACGGCATGCGCCGCGGGCCGAGGATCGCGAGCATGCCGATCGTCTTCTCGCCGAAGCGGTACGGCACCGTCACGAGGCTGCACTCGCCGATCTCGTCCGTGCCGAGCTCCCGGCCGATCTTGATGCTCGCGCGCTCGTCCGCCATCGCGTCGGCGACGAGATCGTAGAGCGCCTTCTGCTCCTCGATGATCGTCAGGATCGAGCGGAGCTTGCGCAGATCCTGAAACTCCGGCTGATCGAGCAGGTGCTGCGCGCCGCTCGAGACGACGGCGGGGGATTCCGTCGCATGGCTCGCATCCGCGAGCGCCGCCGCGAGCGCCGGGACGAGCTCGAGCGGGAGCTGCGCTTCGCGCACGACGCGCTCGACGTCGGCCGTTTTGATGTCCCGCATCATGCGGCCGCCGAGCGCGGCGTTGAGGCGGTTGGAGAGTCGCGTGAGATCGTCCGCCTCGACGGGCGGGCCGTGCTCGAAGGTACGCTGGACGGCGAGCCCGAGCGAGGTCACGACGACCGCGAGGCCGGTCCGGTCGCTCAGCCAGATCAGCTGCACGTGGCGGAACGTCTGCGTCTGCGACGACGGCGCGACGACGAAGGCGACGTTGCGCGAGAGCGTGCCGAGCAGCCGCGTCGTCTGCTCGATGACGGAATCGAGTTCGCGGCTCGCGGCGCGGAACTCGTTGTGGATCCGGCGCTGTTCCTCGCCCGGCAGCGCCTCGGGCTGCATGAGCTGATCGACGTAGATGCGGTACCCCGCGTCCGTCGGGATGCGGCCGGCCGAGGTATGCGGCTGCACGAGGTAGCCACCCGACTCGAGCTCGGCCATCTCGTTGCGGATCGTCGCCGAACTCACGCCGAGATTGTACTTCTGCGTGAGCGTGTTCGATCCGACCGGCTCGGCCGTGGCGACGTATTCGTAGACCACCGTCGCGAGAATGAAGGCTTTGCGCTTGTCGAGCTCCGGACGGCCCGCGCTAGTGGGAGTTTCGATCGGCCTAGCAGTCAAACAACGAGAGTGCCAACATTCGGGAGATACTAGCAAAAGGACGCGAGCGGGTCAAGTTGCGTGCTCGACGCTCGGATAGAGCGTTCCGTCGATCGCGCCGTGCAGTTCGGGCCACGAGAGCTCGCCGATCGAGACGTAGGCGACGCCGAGCGTCGGCCGCAGGACGATCGTCGTCGGGATCGGCGTGACGCCGTAGGCGGCGAAGATGCGACGCGCCGGATCCTCCGCGACCGGCAAGTCGAGCGCGTTGGCCGCGAGGAACGCGCGCACGGCGTCGGGCGATTCGTCCGTGATCGTGACGAGTGCGACGGCGTCGCCGTACGTCGCGCGCATCTCCCGGAAGACCGCGATCTCGTCGCGGCACGGCACGCACCACGTCGCCCAGAAATTGATGACGATCGGCCGTCCGGCGAGATCCGCGAGCCGTCGCGGACCGCTTCCCTCGTCGAATACGAAATCGGGTGCGGGGCGGCCGTACGCGAGCGGTCCGAGGCCGGTCCCCGCGGCGCGGGCCGAGCGCGCATCGGCGGCCCCGTGCGGAGCGAGCGCGACGGCGAGCGCGAACGCGACGACCGCGCGCAATCCGCGCCGGAGCGCCGCCGGATAAAGGTCGCATTTCGCCGCGCAAAGCATTGCCCGTGTAACGACGGTCGGCGGGTACTTCGTTTCAATGGCCGACGCCCGTCGTGGGGGTCGGGGGTCGCGCCGCCCCGGCTTTTGAGATGGAGGACGGCTCATGGATGCGACGATCGAAGCTCTCTTACGCGACGAGCGCCGGTTCGAACCGCCCGCCGCTCTCGCCGCCGCGGCGAACGCGCGGCCCGGCATCTACGCCGAAGCCGATCGCGACTACGAAGCGTATTGGCGTTCGTGGGCCGACACGCTCGAGTGGTCGACGCCCTACGAGACGACGCTCCGATGGAACGAGCCGTTCGCCGAGTGGTTCGGCGGCGGAAAACTCAACGCATCCGTCAATTGCCTCGATCGCCACGTCCGCGCCGGCAAGGGCGACAAGATCGCGTATTACTACGAAGGCGAACCCGGCGATCGCTGGACGATCACGTACGCGCAGCTGCTCGCGGACGTCTGCCGCTTCGCGAACGGGATGCGCGAGCTCGGCATCGGCAAGGGCGACCGCGTCGCGATCTACATGCCGATGGTCCCCGAGCTCGCGGTCGCGATGCTCGCGTGCGCGCGGATCGGCGCGGTCCACTCGGTGATCTTCGGCGGCTTCTCGCCCGATGCGATCGCCGACCGCATCGTCGACGCGTCGTGCGTCGCGATCATCACGACGGATCAGGGCTGGCGCCGCGGCAAGAAGATCCCGCTCAAGGCGAACACCGACGCCGCTCTCGAGCGTACGCCGACGATCCGCCACTGCATCGTCTCCAAACGCGTCGGCGATCCGGTCGAGATGCGCGACGGCCGCGACGTCTGGTGGGACGACCTCGTGCGCGACCAGCCCGAGACGTGCGCGCCCGAGGCGATGGATTCCGAAGACCTGCTGTTCCTGCTCTACACGAGCGGCACGACCGCGAAGCCCAAGGGCATCATGCATTCGACGGCGGGCTATCTCGTCGGTGCGATGTCGTCGCACAAGCTCGTCTTCGATATCAAGGAGGACGACGTCTATTGGTGCGCGGCCGACATCGGCTGGGTGACGGGGCACTCGTACATCGTCTACGGCCCGCTCTGCAACGGCGCGACGGGGATCATCTACGAAGGCACGCCCGACTATCCCGAAAAGGATCGTCTGTGGGCGATCGCCGAGCGCTATAAAGCGACGATCCTCTACACCGCGCCGACCGCGATTCGCACGTTCATGAAGTGGGGCAAGGAATACGTCGAGCAGCACGACGTCTCGTCGCTGCGGCTGCTCGGCAGCGTCGGCGAACCGATCAATCCCGAAGCGTGGATGTGGTATCACACGGTCGTCGGCGGCGGCCGGTGCCCCGTCGTCGATACGTGGTGGCAGACCGAGACGGGCTCGATCATGATCTCGCCGCTGCCGGGCCTCACGACGCTCAAGCCCGGCAGCGCGACGAAACCGCTCCCCGGCGTCGCGGCCGACATCGTCGACGAGCAGGGCGGCAGCGTGCCGTTCGGAGGCGGCGGCTACATCGTGCTGCGGCGCCCGTGGCCGTCGATGCTGCGCGGGATCTACGGCGATCCCGAGCGTTACAAAGAGACGTACTGGTCGAAGTTCGAGCACATGTACCTCGCGGGTGACGGCTGCAGCCGCGACGAGGACGGCGATTACTGGTTCATGGGCCGCATCGACGACGTGATGAACGTCAGCGGCCATCGCATCTCGACGACCGAGGTCGAGAGCGCGCTCGTCGAGCATCCGCTCGTCGCCGAGGCCGCCGTCGTCGGCAAGAACGACGAGACGACGGGTCAGGCGATCTGCTGTTTCGTGAGCCTGCGCGGTAACGATCCGGGTTCGCCCGAACTCGGCAACGAGCTGCGCGCGTTCGTCGGAAAAAAGCTCGGCAAGTTCACGACGCCGAAGTACCTGACGTTCACGCAGGAGCTGCCGAAGACGCGCAGCGGCAAGATCATGCGCCGCCTGCTGCGCGATATCGCCGAAGGCCGGATGATCGGCGACACGACGACGCTCGCCGATTCCTCGATCGTCCTCGAACTCCAAGAACGCGCCAAGACCGAGAGCGCGACCGCGGAGTAGGCGCGAACGCCGTGCCGGCGGAGTCACATTGGGACGCGGCGACGTACGCGCGGACGGCCGCGTTCGTCTCCGAAGGCGGCCGCGCGCTCGTCGATCTGCTGGATCCGCGGCCGGGGCAACGGATCCTCGACGTCGGCTGCGGCGACGGAACGCTGGCGCGCGAGATCGCGGCGCGCGGTGCGACGGTCGTCGGCATCGACGCGTCGCCGTCGTTCGTCGCGGCGGCGCGCGAGAACGGCATCGACGCGCGGCTCGCCGACGCGCGCGCGATGACGTACGACAACGAATTCGACGGTGCGTTCAGCAACGCGGCGCTGCATTGGATGGGCGGCGCGCTTCCGGTGTTGCGCGGCATCCGGCGCGCGCTCCGGCCGGGCTCACGATTCGCCGGCGAACTCGGCGCGGACGGCAACGTCGCGATCGTTCGCTCG
>CAZZZK010000110.1:0-8028 GCA_964658555.1 Vulcanimicrobiota bacterium
CGAGCGCTCCGGCCGGAGCGACGATCGTCACGTTGTCCGTCGTCTTAGCGGCGAGCTTCGTGCGGTCTTTGCGCGACGGGCCCTGCACGAGCGCCCGCACGATCGTCCCCCGCTTGCGTTCGTGCCACGCGCGCACGCCGCGATCGACCGTCTCCGCGAGTCGCCGCAGCCGCGCGTTGCCGATCTCGGCGGGGATCTGCTCCCAGTGCGCGGCGGGCGTTCCGCGCCGCGGCGAATAGACGAACATGAACGCCTGCGCGAAGCCGAATTCCTCGCACGCGGCGAGCGTCGCTTCGAAATCGTCTTCGGTCTCGCCCGGAAACGCGACGATCAGATCGGTCGTGAGCGCCCACGCGGGGCACGCCTCGCGGAACGTCGCGATCTTCTCCCGATACTGCGCGAGCGTGTACTTGCGATTCATGCGCCGCAGGATCGGATCGCTGCCGCACTGCAGCGGCAGATGGAAGCGCGCTTCGAGCTGCGGCAGCGCGCCCATGACCCGCGCGAGTTTCGGCGTGTAGTCTTTGGGATGCGAGGTCAGGAACGTGAGCCGGTCGAGACCCGGGACCGCCGCGACGCGCTCGAGCAGATCGGCGAAATCGAGATTCGCGACCGGTTCCTTGTACGCGTTGACGGTCTGCCCGACGAGGCACACCTCGCGCGCGCCGCGCGCGACCGCGCGTTCGACTTCGCCGAGGATATCGGCGAGCGGGCGGTTATCGAACCGGCCGCGCACGTACGGCACGATGCAGTACGTACAGTAATACGAGCAGCCGCGCTGCACGTTGACGAAGGCACGCAGCGTCGAGAACGCGTCGCCGACGCAATCGGCCTCGCCGCCGAGCGGCCGCAGCAGCAGGCGCTCCTCGGTGAGATCGTCGCCGTCGTCGCCGAAGCCGCTGCGCCAGCCGACGAGCGCGTCGCCGAGCCGTGCGAGATCGCTCGTCCCGAAAACGCCGTCGAGGTAGGGCGCCTTGCTCTGCATCGTCGCGCGATCTTGTTCGGCGAGGCAACCGCACACGACGAGCTTCATCGCGGGGTCCGCGCTCTTGAGCGACCGGAAGTGCGCCATCCGACCGTACGCGCGCCGTTCGGCGTTATCGCGCACGGTGCACGTGTTGAGCACGACGACGCTCGCTTCGGCGGCGTTTGCGGTGACCGCGTAGCCGGACGCCGCGGCGCGATCCGCGATGTACTGCGAATCGGCCTCGTTCATCTGACAGCCGAACGTCTCGATGTAGATACTCGCCATGGACCGGCTTACTTCGACGCGGAGCCCGACAACTTTTCAAGGAGGTCGAGCGGCAAGTAGAGCTTGCCGTCGATCTGCTCCGCGGCGCCCGCGTAGACGACCGACCCCTCGTCGAAACGGACGCGCGGATCGCCGAGCCGAGCGACGACCACGTGGCCGCCGTAGCGCACCACGATCTTCTGCCCCTCGACGACGACGGCGTCGCTCGGAAGATACTGTTCGACGGGCGCGACGACGGAGCGGACCGGCGGCGCGGCGCCGTCGTTCGCGGGCGTCGCCGAGGCGAGGACGATCGCCGTCGTCGTCTGCGCGACGATCGAGATCGTCCGCGACGTCCGCGCGTGTGCGTAGACGAGCGTCAGCCGGTGCGCCCCCGCAGGGAGCGGCAGCGGCTGGCCGGGCGGCGCGGCGAGCGGCGTGCCGTCGACCTCGAGCGTCGCGCCGGGCGGCAGGCTGCGCACGACGAGCGATCCCGTCTCCTGCTCGGCGGCGCGCGGACGCATCGCCGCATCGAGCCGCTCGCTCGCCATCGCGATCGCTCCGGCGTCGACCGAGACGTCGACCTCGTGCACCGTCCAGCCGGTCTTCGTGATCGTGACCGCGTGCCGTCCGGCCGCGAGACCGTCGACGAGCACGGGCGAGTGCCCGACGTACGTCCCGTCGACCCAAACGTCGGCCGACGCGGGAAGCGTCGTCACGTAGATCCCGCCGGTCGGCGTCTCCGCGCGAGCCGCGTCGCGAAGCGCTCCTGCGAGCAGCGTACTCGCTGCCATGACGGCGATGATCCGGCGGAGCGACACGGGCCGGACGTTCGCCACACGGTTCGCGGGCCCCGTGCGGCGAAAGACGGCGCATGGACCTCGAAGTCTCCGCGAGGGTACGCCCCGCCACGGTCGCGATCGTCGGGCGTCCCAACGTCGGGAAGAGCGCGCTCTTCAATCGCCTCGTCGGCAAGCGGCTCGCCATCGTCGAGGATTCGCCGGGCGTCACGCGCGACCGCCTCTACGCGCTCGCGGAGTGGCGCGGCCGCACGTTCACGCTGATCGACACCGCCGGGATCGACACCGATGCCGAAGATAGCGACGACATGGCGCGCCGCACGCGCGCGCAAGCGGAGATCGCCGCCGCCGACGCCGACGTGATCGTGTTCGTCGTCGACGCCGAGGCCGGGCTCTCGCCGCTCGACGACGACGTCGTACACATCATGCGCAAGACGCGTAAACCCGTCGTCCTCGTCGCGAACAAGGCCGAATCCGAACGCGTGCGGCTCTCGATTCCGGGCGAGTTCGCGCGGCTCGGTTTCGGAGAACCGTTCGTCGTCTCGGCGATCCACGGCGAGGGCACGGGCGATCTGCTCGACGAGATCGTCGACAGACTTCCGGACGCCGCGCTCGAGCCCGACGAATCGACGGAACTCGCGATCGCGATCGTGGGGCGTCCGAACGTCGGCAAATCCTCGCTGCTCAACGCGATGCTCGGCGAGGAGCGCTCGATCGTCTCCGACGTCGCGGGGACGACGCGCGATGCGATCGACACGATCTTCGACTATCACGAGCACCGCATCCGGCTCATCGATACCGCGGGCGTCTGGCGCAAGACGAAGCACCACGGTTCGATCGAATACTACGCTTCCTTACGATCGCTCGGTGCGATCGCGCGTTGCGACATCGCGCTGCTCATCGTCGACTCGCTGCAGGGCATCCTCGATCAGGAACGCCGCCTCGCGGGCATGGTGCTCGACGAACGTAAGGCGCTCGTCATCGTCGCGAACAAGTGGGATCTCGCGCTGCAGCAAGACGGCGATTTTTCGCAGGCCGAACTCACGACCGTCATTCACGAACTGATGCCGTTCGCGTCGTTCGCGCCCGTCGCGTTCCTCTCGGCGCTGACCGGGCGCCGGCTCGGCTCGCTGATGCCGCTCGTGCTACGCGTCGCGGAGAATCTCGAGCGCCGCATCCCGACGCCGCAGCTTAACACGATCGTCCGCGACGCCGTCTACGCGCATCCCGCCCCCGGCCGCGGCGGCAAACCGCTGCGCATCTTCTACGGCGCGCAGGTCGCGACGCGGCCGCCGCTCTTCGTCTTCCACTGTAACGATCCCGATCTCGTCTCGCCGAGCTACAAGCGGTTCCTCGAGAACACGCTGCGCGCGAACGCCGATTTCGAAGGCGTCCCGCTCAATCTCGAATTTCGCGCGCGCCGCAGCGAAGACACGCCCGCGCGGCCTTGAACGACGCGACGATCGAACCGCAGCTGCACGCGCGTTTGCTCGAGCCGCCGGGCTGGGCCGTGCCGCTCATCTGGATGCTCGGCGGTCTGCCGTACGAGGTGCTCGCCTTCGCGATCGGGTCGATACCGTTCGGGGTCCTCGTCGGGCGGATCGTCTACAAGACCGATATCCGCGCGAGCGGCTCCGGCAACATCGGCGCCGCGAACGCGATGCGGACCTTCGGCACGAAAGGCGGCATCGCGGTGCTGCTGCTCGACGCCTTCAAGGGCGTCGCGAGCGTGCTCGCCGCCCGGTACGCGATCCTCCACGTCCCGCTCTACGTCGTCTCGCTCGGCCGTTGGATCGCCCCGCAGGCGACGCCGATCTGGCCGCTGCTGCCGCTCGCGGGATTCGCGGCGGTGCTCGGACACTGTTACTCGCCGTGGCTTCGCTGGCGCGGCGGAAAAGGCGTCGCGACGTTCCTCGGCGCGACGAGCGCGCTCTCGTGGGAGAGCGGCGTCGCGTTCGGCATCGTCTGGTTCGCGGTCGTGCTGCCGACGGGCTACGCGTCGGTCGGCTCGATGCTCGGCACCGTCGCGGCGGGGGTCGCGCTCGTCGTAACCGGCGGCACGTACGGCGCGAGCGGCATGCTCTTCGCGGCGGCGGCCGCGATCCTCGTCATCGTGAAGCACCGCGAGAATATCGCTCGCCTCGATGCGGGCACGGAGAACCGGCTCTCACTGCTACGGCGGTGAAGCGGTGCGCGAAGGCTCGCCCGGACGGCGCGCCTAACGCAACGGGTCGCTATGATCTCCTCGAACGATTTCCGCAACGGCGTCACGGTCGTGATCGAAGGCCAGCTCTGGACGGTCATCGAGTTCTTGCACGTCAAACCCGGGAAGGGTTCGGCCTTCGTGCGGACGCGGCTCAAGAACGTCCGTTCCGGCGCGACGGTCGAACGCACGTTTCGCGCCGGTGAGAAACTCGAGCGAGCGACGGTCGACAATCGCGAGATGCAGATGCTCTACAACGATGCCGACGGCTACCATTTCATGGATGCCGAATCGTTCGAGAACGTCACGCTGCAGCGCGATCTCATCGGAGATCCGGCCGACTTCCTCAAGGACGGCATGAAGATCGACGTCCAGCTCCACGACGGCACGCCGATCAGCGTCGGGCTGCCGGCGCACGTCGAACTGCGCGTCGAGGAGACGGACCCGGGCTTCAAGGGCGACACCGCGACCGGCACGACGAAGCCCGCGAAGCTCGAGACGGGCGCGACCGTCCAGGTGCCGCTCTTCGTGAACGAGGGCGATCTCATCCGCATCGATACGCGCGACCGGCGTTACATCGGGCGCGTTCAGTAGTCCGGGCGCCGCGATGGCCGCGCCGTCGTTGCACGCCGTTCTCTTCGCGCTCGAGATGTTCGTCACGGGCGTCGTGGCGAGTTTCCTCGGCTCGATCGTGGGTCTCGGCGGCGCCTTCATCGCGATCCCGGTGCTCCGGCTCTTCTTCCACCTGCCGCCCGCGTTCGTCTCGGGGACGTCGCTCTTCTTCGTGACCGCGAACGTCGGAAGCGCGTCGATCGCGTTCTGGCGTCAGGGCCGGATCGAGCGCGGGCTCGGCTTCACGATGGGGTTGCTCGCGATCCCCGGCAGCATCATCGGCGCGATCGCGGTCGCGAATTTTCCGGCGAAGGGCTTCGACGTCGCCTACTCGGTGATTCTGCTCGTCTTCGGCATCGATCTGCTGCGCCGCGGATCGGCAAAAGCGGCGGGCGGCGGCGGGCTCTCGCGGCTTCCGTGGTCCGCCGAACGCACGTTCTTCGATCGGATCTCGGGCGAGACGCACGTCTATCGAACGAGCACGCCGTTCATCGCGCTCGCCGGACTCTCGACGGGCTTCATCTCGAGCTTCTTCGGGATCGGCGGCGGCGTCATCGTCGTCCCGCTGCTGCTGCGCGGGTTCGCATTGCCCGCGCATCTCGTTACGGCGACGTCGCACTTCGTGATCCTGCTCTCGGCGCCGTTCGGCGTCACCGTCCATATTCTCGATCACACGATCGCGTGGGCGTACGCGATCCCGCTCGCGATCGGCGGCCTGCTCGGCGCGCAGTTCGGCGCCGGGATCGCACGCCGCATCTCGACGCCCGTCCTCGTGCGCACGCTTGCCGTGCTCATCCTCATCGCTGCCGGGAGCCTCGTCTTGCAGCACCTCCTGTGAGCGTCGCGCGAAAAAAGCGGGTACGCTCTCGTTCATGGAGCTCTCGTACGATCGCCTGACGGATCGCGAGCCGTATCTGCGTACGCTCGTGCGCGGGTACGGCGCGTGCGTCGTCGCGTTCTCGGGCGGCGTCGATTCGGCGCTCGTGGCGGCGATCGCCGCGCAAGAACTCGGGGATCGGGCGCTCGCCGTGACCGGCGTCTCGCCGAGCCTTCCCGGCCGCGAGCGCCGTGCGGCAATCGCCTTCGCCGCCGCACGGGGCATCGCGCACGAGCTGCTCGATACGACGGAACTCGAAGACGAACGCTACGCCGCGAATCCGGCCAACCGCTGTTATTACTGCAAGACCGAACTGTACGGCAAGCTCGTCCCGTTCGCGCGCGACCGCGGTTTCGCGACGATCGCGGACGGTCTCAACGTCGACGATCTCGGCGAGATCCGGCCGGGCCGGGCGGCCGCCGAGGAGCGAGGCGTGCGCAGTCCGCTCGCCGAGGCGGGGTTCACGAAGGCCGACGTGCGCGAGCTCTCGCAGCGCCTGGGACTCGCCGTGTGGGATAAGCCGGCGGCCGCCTGCCTCTCGTCGCGATTCCCGACGGGCACCGCGATCACGGCGGAGCTCCTCGAACGCGTCGAGGCCGCCGAGGATGCGTTGATCGCCGAAGGGCTCGTCGATTGCCGGGTGCGCCATCACGGCGACACCGCGCGCATCGAAGTACCGGTCGACGCGTTCCCGGCCGTACTCGCCTGCCGGGAACGGCTGGTCGACGCCGTCCGAGCGGCCGGCTACCGGTACGTCACGCTCGATCTCGCGGGATACGTCCGCGGCGGTACCGCACGAACGGTCGACCTCGTCGGTCGAATGGTTTAACGATTCACCATGTGGAGGCTCACCATGCAGACTCGCGTCACGCTCCCGGCTCTCGCCCTCGCGCTGCTCGCTTCGACCGCGCCCGCGTTCGCCGATCGGGTCGGCGATCTCGATCGCGACTTCCTGACGAAGACCCAGCAGTCGAACTACGCCGAGCTCGCGGCGGCGAAATACGCGATCGCCCACTCCGATAGCCCGCGCGTGAAGAGCTACGCGCTGACGATCGAAGCGAGCCACGCGGTCGCCGTGAAGGACGTCGAGATCTACGCGAAGGGCGTGGGCGTCGCGCTTCCGACGGGGCCGAGCGACGATCAGGTCGCGAAGGAGCAGCAGCTCGAAAAGCTCGACGGCAACGCCTACGTCACGGCCTATCTGAACGATCAGATCGACGGCCATAAGGCGGCCGTCGCGCTCGCTCGCCGCGAGGCGCGTTACGGAGAGCAGAGCAACGTCGCGGCGCTCGCCCGGCAACTCGTAAGCGGGCTCGAATACCATCTCTCGCTCGCGCAGCAGACGCTCGCATCGGTGAACGATCCCGTGCAGTCGGGCGAACTCGAGCCCGCCCGCAAGTCGTAGCGCGTCGCGCTATCGCCCGGGCGGCTCTTTCCCGAGCGCCGCGCGTAACGGCGTCTCGACCTCTCTGAGCTCGACGATCTCCAAGACGCGCAGCGCGTAGCGCGCGTCGAACGCACGCCGGCTGCAGCGTCCGCAGGAGACGGGTGCCGGCGGCTTACGCTTGCGTAAGACCTCCATGGTACAGCGGTCGCATCGCAGGATGAATCGCTTCGTGCTCTCGCGCCGCGGCAGCGCGCTGCCGAGATCGTGATAGATCGACGTCAGGCCGAGCTCGCGCATCTTCTTCTTGAACGCGGCCGTGTGCCCGGGATTCTTTCCGAGCGCGAAGAGCCACGCGTGGATCATCTCGTGCAGCAGCGTCGGGCGCAGCGCCTCCGGGTGCCGCTCCATGTGCTTCGGCGAGAGTTCGATGAGCGGCGGCTTGTACGTGATGCGGCCGGCGACGTTCGAGAAACGTCCGTTGTAGGCGATGCGATGCGTCGGTATCTGCCCGCCGAACCATTCGCTGTTGAGCATCGCGAAGAGCATTTGAAGTTCGCCGACGTCGGGGAGCACGCCCGAGGCTTTGCACGGCGCCGCGAGAAGACCCCTGCTCGTGAATGGTCCATCGCGCGGGCTTCCGCCGCGCACGTTCATCCCCATCATCGTCGTCTCGATGCTCGTCTTTCTCGGGCTCGTCGGTTACTTTCTCAAAGTCGGCCTCGGCGTCACCGGCGCCGCACTCGGCCCGCAAGCGCAGCAGGGCGACGCGAACATTCGCGCCACGGGCGCGCCCGCCGTCGGCCTCGCGACCCCCGATCCGAACGAAGTCGTCATCCCGCAGTCGGGCGGCGGCGGAGCGCAAGGCGCCGCCGCACCGGGCGCCGACGCGCGCGGCGGCACCGCTCCGGGCGGTGCGAT
>CAZZZK010000111.1:0-2517 GCA_964658555.1 Vulcanimicrobiota bacterium
GACGTTCGCGGACGGCACGCTCGCGATGAACGCCGTCATCGCCGCGCCCGACGGGTCGCGGCTCGTGCGCGGCGGCTTCGTCGAACGCG
This sequence comes from Vulcanimicrobiota bacterium, assembly GCA_964658555.1. Lineage (GTDB taxonomy): Bacteria > Vulcanimicrobiota > Vulcanimicrobiia > Vulcanimicrobiales > Vulcanimicrobiaceae > CAZZYZ01. The sequence continues at coordinate 90 of CAZZZK010000111.1, forward strand.
TCGCGACCCTCGAGGACGGCGAACGGCTCGCCGAAAAACTCGCGCACGAGCTGCTCGCCGAGGGTGGCGCGGCGATCTTGGACGCGGCGCTCGCCGCCGACCCGGCGGATGCCGCGGCGGAGGCGCTCGCCGCGCACAGCGTGTCCGTGGAGCCGCCGCGCGACGCCGAAGCGGCCGGGCCGCTCGCCGGGCGGCTCTTTCTGTTGCCCCGCACGCAGGAGCGGCCGAGCCACATCGCGCCCGCGATGCGCGGCGCCGGAGCGGAGGTGATCGAAGCGCGCGACGGCGACGAGGCCGCACGTCTGCTCGGCACGCGCGTCCCGGACGTCCTGCTCTTCCCATCGAGCGGCTCGGTGCGCGCGGTCGCGGGCTACCTCGCGGGCCTGCGCGATCGCGACCCGCGGCCGCTCGTCGCGACGATGGGCGAGGCGTCGGACGCCGCCGTCACCGAAGCGGGGCTGCGCAGCGACATCATCGCAACGGAGCCGACCATCGCGGCGTTCGTGCAGGACGTGACGCAATTCGTCCTCGCGAGGACCCTCCGATGAACGTGCTCGAACGCCTGGCCGCGAAGGATCTCGTCGATCTGCGCAAGCGTCCGCGACGCCTGCGGTCGAGCGCCGCGATGCGCGCGCTCGTGCGCGAATCCGACGTGCGGATCCGCAGCCTCGTGCAGCCGCTCTTCATCGCGGATACGAATCAGCCGCGCGGCGAGATCGCGAGCATGCCGGGCGTCTTTCGCTACTCCGTCGACGAAGCGGTCCGGGAGTGCCGCGAACTGGCGGCGCTGGGCGTCGGCGGCGTGTTGCTCTTCGGCATCCCGGATTTCAAAGACGCGTACGCCTCGTCGGCGCACGATCCGGCGGGGATCGTGCAGCGCGCGATCGAGGCGATCAAGGCGCAAGTCCCCGAGATGCTCGTGATCGCCGATCTCTGCAACTGCGAGTATACGGATCACGGCCATTGCGGCGTCCTCGACGAACGCGGCGACGTCGATAACGACGCGACGCTCGAACTGCTCGGCCGCACCGCGCTTTCGTACGCGCAAGCCGGCGTCGACGTCGTCGCGCCGTCGGATATGATGGACGGGCGCGTCGGCTATCTGCGCGCGGTGCTCGACGGCTCGCGTTTCACGAACGTGCCGATCATGTCGTACGCGGTGAAATTCGCGTCGGGCTTCTACGGCCCGTTCCGCGACGCGGCCGATTCGACGCCGCAATTCGGCGACCGCCGCGCCTATCAGATGGATACGCCCAACGCCCGCGAGGCGCTGCGCGAAGCGCGGCTCGATCTCGACGAGGGCGCGGATTTCCTCATCGTCAAGCCGGCGCTCGCGTACATGGATCTCATCCGCGCGGTCGCCGAGATCTCCGACGTGCCCGTCGCGTGCTATAACGTGAGCGGCGAATACGCGATGGTGAAGGCCGCGGGCCGCAACGGCTGGATCGACGAGGAACGCGTCGTCGACGAAACGCTCGCGAGCTTCGTGCGCGCGGGCGCCGACATCGTGATCACGTACTTCGCGAAGTCCTACGCCGAACGGCATCGCGCGGACGCGCGCTGACGCCGTGCGCTACGGCGTGCTGATCCTCGCGGGCGGCGAGGCGACGCGGCTGCCCGGGAAGCTGACGCTGCCCACGGGCGACGTCCCGCTCGTCGCGCGCGTGTACCGTCATTTCGCGACGCCGCCGGACGGCGCGCCGCGCGAACTCGTCATCTCCGGCAAAGCGACCTTCGATCCGCGGACGGACGCGTTGCTCGGCGCGCCGCTCGTCATCGATCGCTGGGCGCGCCGCGGCCCGCTCGCGGGGATGCTCTCGGCGTTCGCGCGGATGCGCTCGCGATACGTCTTCGCCGTCTCCGGCGATTCGCCGAACGTGACGCGCGCGTTCGCCGATCGCCTCGCCGCCGAATGGCGGCCGGGCGACGAAGCGGTCGTTCCGCTCCACGCGCGCGACGACGCGCCGCCCATGCTCGAACCGCTCGCGGCGCTCTACGATCGCGCCGCGTTCTCGCGCGCCGCCATGCCGATCTTGCGATCGGGCCGGGGCGCGTTGACGCTCGCGCTCGCCGCGATGCGCACGCGGCACGTCCGCGTCGACGACGGCCCGACCTTCGCGAACATCAACACGCACGCCGACTACGACGCATTCTTGCTCGACGCGTAGGGCGGCGGCGAGGATCGCCGTCCTTCTCCCGTAGCGGAGCGCGCGAAACGCGCGACGAGCGATGCGTCGCGTGCGCGGTCTTCGCGATCGTCGCGGATCGGACGTTCGGCACGTCGTAACGGGCGACGCTCAGGCGCGCAGCTCGGAGGTCTCGCCGCGGCGCCGGGCCAGCTCGCCCAGCGCGAGCGCGACGACGATGCATCCCGCCGGCACGATCCCCGCGAGGCGCGCGTTCGCCGCGACGACGGACGCGAGATCGG
>CAZZZK010000111.1:2527-7928 GCA_964658555.1 Vulcanimicrobiota bacterium
CCGAGCGCGGGCGCGGCGATCATCGAGAGGTTGCTGAGCGAATCCGCGATGCTCAGGATCGTGCCGCGCTCGCCGTCGGGCGAATCGTTCGCGATCAGCGTGTTGAGCGCGGGCCGCAGGGCGGATCCTCCGACGGCCCAGATCGCGAGCACCGCGACGAACGCCCCAACGGTCGTCGCGAAACCGAGCGCCGCGTACGCGACGAGCGCGATGACGAAGGCGCCCTGCGCGAGCCGGAACGCGCCGAAACGCCGGTCGACGCGCTCGACGAGGAGCAGCTGCGTCGCGGCGCCGATCGCACCGGCGAGGCCGAGCAGCAGACTCGACCAGGCGGGATCGAGCCGGAACACGCGCTGCAGATAGAGCGCGAACACCGTGAAGAAATACGTGTACGAGAAGATGTAGAGAAACTGCCGCGACATGACGTTGATCATCTTCGGCTGCTTCATCGTCCGCCACAGGTTCGAGCGATCCGTCGCCGCATCGCCGCCCGGATCGCGCGGTCCGACCGGTTCGAGCCAGATCGAGGTGAGCACGATGTTCGCGATCTCGAGGATCGCCGCGGCCCAGAACGGCGCTCGGAAATCGACGTGCAGCAGCACGCCGCTGAGCACCGGGCCGACGACGAACCCGATCCCGAACGCCGCGGCGCCGAACGAGAGCGCCTTCTCGCGCTGCTCCGGCGCGACGACGTCGACGATATACGACTGCGCGACTCCGAGATTGCCGCCGCCGAGCCCCTCGATGCTGCGCGCGGCGAAGAGCCAGTACGCGTCGGGCGCGAACGCGAGCGTCGCATAGCCGACGCTCGAGAACGCCTGCGAGGCGATCAGCACGGGCTTGCGGCCGATGCGATCGCTGAGGTAGCCCCACACGGGCGAGGAGACGGTCGCGAAGAGCGCGGTAATCGAGATCAGCGCCGCCGCGACGGTGTCGGTAACGTGGAAGTGCCGCGAGAGTTCGGGGAGCAGCGGGATGAGAAACGTGAAGCCGAGCACGTCCACGAACACCGCCGTATACATGGGGTAGACGGCTTTCGGCAATCCCCAAAGCATCGGCTGGCGCCCTCCTCTCGGCGTTCGTCGTCGCGGGAGCCGACGAGAATGGCCCGGAACTCCGGGCGTCGATGATTCAGCGCGACCGCAGCAGCACCGCCTTTACCCGAGCCCGAGCCGTCATCCCCGGGGGCGTCAACTCGACGGTGCGCGCGTTCAAAGGCGTCGGCGGCACGCCCGTGTTCGTCGAATCGGCGGCGGGCTGCCGGCTACGCGACGTCGACGGCAACGAATACGTCGATTACGTCATGTCGTGGGGCCCGATGATCCTCGGCCACGCGGAACCGAGCGTCGTCGAAGCGGTCCGTACGGCGGCCGGGCGCGGGCTCTCCTACGGCGCGCCGACCGACGTCGAGAGCGAGCTCGCCGAGCTCGTGGTCGCGATGGTCCCGAGCGCCGAGAAGGTCCGCTTCTGCTCGAGCGGCAGCGAGGCGACGACGTTCGCGTTGCGCCTCGCGCGCGGGACGACCGGGCGCGACGGCGTCGTCAAGTTCGCGGGCTGCTACCACGGCAGCGTCGACCCGTTCCTCGTCTCGGCGGGCTCGAGCGCGCTAACGATCGGCGTCCCCGACTCCGCGGGCGTCCCCGCCAAGACGGTCGCCGATACGGTCGTCGCGCCGTACAACGATCTCGAAGCCGTCGCCGCGATCTTCGCGGCGCGCGGTTCCGAAATCGCGGCGATCATCGTCGAGCCGTACGTCGGAAACATGGGCCTCGTGCTGCCGAAGCCGGGCTTCCTCGCGGGGCTGCGAGAGCTGTGCACGAAGCACGGCGCGCTGCTCATCTTCGACGAGGTGATGACCGGCTTTCGCGTCGCGCCGGGCGGCGTCCAGGAACGCGAAGGGGTCACGCCCGACATCACGACGCTCGGGAAGATCCTCGGCGGCGGTCTGCCCGTCGGGGCGGTCGCCGGGCCGGCCGCGATCCTCGATAATTTCACGCCCGACGGCCGCGTCTTCCAGGCGGGGACGCTCTCCGGCAACCCGATCGCGATGGCCGCGGGCGTCGCGACGCTAACCGGCCTGCGGAAACCCGGCGTCTACGAGCGACTCGAGGCGGCGGGCGCGCGTTTCACGGACGGCATGGAACGCGTCTTCACCGAGCACGGCGTCCCGCATCGGACGAGCTATCGCGGTGCGATGGTCGGATTCTTCTTCGCCGACGAGCCCGTCGTCGATCTGGAGAGCGCGAAGCGCGCGGATACAACCTATTACGGACGCTTCTTCCACGCGATGCTCGACCGGGGCGTCTATCTCGCACCCTCGCAGTTCGAAGCCGGGTTTCTCAGTACGGCGCACGACGACGCCGCGATCGATCGCACGATCGCGGCGGCCGAGGAGTCGGTTCGCGCCCTGCGAGGCGTCGCGCGCGTGTGATGCGGCGTCCAACATTCGTCGTTGAGGAGCGCCGTCACGGCGTGGTAGGAATCTCGTAGTACATGAAACCCCGTGACCCGGCGCACGTCGCCCCCGACAAAAGTATGGCACGTTTGGAGACGTCGACCCGGCCGACCGGCCCGCGTCGGCGGATACCTCCATCGTTCCGGGAGCATACATGCCGCTAGTTTGCCTGGGCCTCTCGCATAACACGGCCCCCGTCGACGTTCGCGAACGTCACGCGTTCCCGGCATCGCGCATGTCGGAATCGCTCGTCGCGCTACGAGACTACGAGATGGTCCGCGAAGCCGTCATGCTCTCGACGTGCAACCGCTTGGAGATCTACGCCGAACTCGAAGATTACGAGACGGGCGTCGAGCAGCTCAAGACGTTTTTGAGGAATTTCCGCCACGGCGACGTGCAGCACGACATGTCGTCGTACATGTACACGCTGCTCGGCTCGCAGGCGACGGACCATCTCTTCCGCGTCGCGACCGGGCTCGATTCGATGCTCGTCGGCGAGGCGGAGATCCTCGGCCAGGTCAAAGACGCGTACATCCAGGCGCAGAAGGCGCGCTCGCTCGGCAAGACGCTGCACGTCTTGATGCGCGAGGTGCTCAACGCGGGCAAGGAAGCGCGCTCGCAGACGCACATCGGCGGCGAATCCGTCAGCGTCGCGACCGCGGCGATCGAGCTCGCGAAGGCGCAGCTCGGGACGCTCGCCGGCAAGACGGTCATGGTGATCGGCGCCGGCAAGATGGGCTCCCTCGCCGCGAAGCGCCTCAAGCTCGAAGGCTGCTCGGAGCTCCTGGTCGCGAACCGGTCGCGCGAGAAGGCCGACGCGATCGTCGAGTCGCTCGGCGTCGGCACGGTCGTCGCCCTGCCCGGGCTCGTCGACGCGCTCAAGGGCGTCGATATCGTCGTCACCTCGACGGGCGCCTCGCACTTCGTGCTCACGCCCGGCAACGTCGCCGAGGCGATGCTCGCCCGGCCCGACCGTCCGCTCTTCATCATCGACATCGCCGTCCCGCGCGACGCCGATCCCGAGGTCGCCCGCATCCCGGGCGTCTTCGTCGCCGACATCGACCGCCTCAAGGATCTCGTCGACGTCACGCTCGAGAAGCGCCGCGAAGCGATCCCGTTGGTCGAGGAGATCATCGCCGAGCACGCCGAGCGATTCGCCCGCTGGTATCAGTCGCGCGTCGCGATCCCGGTCGTGAGTTCGCTCGTGCAGAAGGCCGAAGCGATCCGCGAGGGCGAGGTCGAGCGGCTCTTCTCGCGATGTCCCGATCTCACCGAACGCGAGCGGATGCTCGTGACCGGCACGTCGCTCACGATCGTCTCGAAGCTGCTGCACAACGCCGTCACGAAGATCCGCGAACGCGCGACCTCCAATCACGCCGAGGCGGCGACCTTCGCGGCGCTCTTGGACGAGCTCTTCGATCTACGCGTGCGCGGCGAGGAAGCGGCGCTGCGCGCCCCGGCCGCCGCGATCGCGCTCGAGACCGACCTCTCCGAGTGAGCCGGCCCGCGGGCAAGGTCTGGCTCGTCGGTGCCGGGCCGGGCGATCCCGGCCTGCTCACGCTCAAGGCCGCTCGCGTTCTCGCGGCCTGCGATACCCTCGTCTACGATTATCTCGCGTCGCCCGCGATCGTCGCGCTCGCGAATCCCGCCGCGGAGAAGATCTACGTCGGCAAGAAAGCGGGCGCGCACACGCTGACGCAGGACGAGATCACGGCGCTCATCGTCGAGCTCGGCCTCAAGGGCAAGCGCGTCGTCCGCCTCAAGGGCGGCGACGTCTTCGTCTTCGCGCGCGGCGGCGAAGAGGCGGCCGAACTCCGTGCCGCGGGCGTCCCGTTCGAGATCATCCCCGGAATCACGTCGGCGATCGCGGCGCCGGCCTACGCGGGCATCCCGGTGACGCATCGCGATCACAACACGTCGTTCACGATCTCGACGGGCCACGAGGATCCGCTCAAGGGATACTCGTCGCTCGATTTCGAGAAGCTCGCGAACCCGAAGCAGACGCTCATCTTCCTGATGGCGATGGGCAGCCTCGCCGGGATCGTCGAGCGGCTGATCTCGCACGGCATGCCGCCGGAGCAGCCGGTCGGCATCGTTCGCGAGGGCACGAAGCCCGCCCAGCAGACGATCGTCGGTACGCTCGCGACGATCGTCGCCGAGGTCGAGCGGACGAAGTTCGCGGCGCCCGCGATCGTCGTGATCGGGCAGGTCGTGAACGAGCGCGAGACGATCCGCTGGTTCGACACCGGGCCGCTGTTCGGGAAGCGCGTCCTCGTGACGCGCCCCGCCGGGAGCGCCGCCGAGTTCGCCGCCGAGCTCTGGGAAGCCGGTGCCGAGCCCGTTCTCGCGCCGACGATCGCGATCGGGCCGCCCGCCGACGGGTCGGCCGCCGAGGCCGCGATCGCGACACTCGATACGTACGCGTGGGTCGTCTTCACGAGCCGCAGCGGCGTCGAGGCCTGCTTCGAGCGCCTCACCGCCGCCGGAACGGACGCCCGGCGGTTCGGCCGCGCGTCGGTCGCCGCGATCGGGCCGAAGACGGCCGCGAGCCTGCTCGCGCGCGGGATCCGCGCCGATTTCGTGCCCCCGGCGTTCGTCGCCGAATCGGTCGCGGCGGGGCTTCTCGAACGAACGGAGCCGGGCGACCGGATCCTGCTCTTCGGCGCGCAAGAGATGCGCGACACGCTCGCGCGGACGCTGCGCGACGCCCGCCGCGACGTCGCCGTCGCCGCCGGGTACGCGACCGCGCTCGTCGCCGATCCGGGCCTCGCGGCCGCGGCCGAGCGCAGCGACGTCTGGACGTTTACGAGCGCGAGCACGGTTCGCGGGCTCGTCGAGGCGCTGCCCGAAGCGGCCGCACGCGCGCGCGAGAAGATCGTCGCGTGCATCGGCCCGGTCACGGCCGACGCGGCGCGCGCGGCCGGGCTGCGGGTCGACGTCGTCGCC
>CAZZZK010000112.1:0-7920 GCA_964658555.1 Vulcanimicrobiota bacterium
GCATGGGCGAGCGGCTGACGCGCTTGGATCTGCCGCTGCACGGCGCGCGCGCCGATCACCGCGATCGCGATGCCCGAGAGCAGCGTGATCCACGGATAGATCGATTCCGGGACGAAGTAGCCTTTGAAGAGGTTGATCGCGACGCCGAGCGCGAGGACGCCGATCGTGTGCGCGACGGTCAGGGCCGATGCGAGGATCGCCGCCTGCTTGACGGTCGCACGCGCGCCGACGAGCGAGATCGCGAGCAGCGTCTTGCCGTGGCCGGGTTCGAGCGCGTGCAGCGCTCCGAGGAAGATCGCCGTGAGGAAGACGAGCGCGACGAAGCGCCAATCGCCCGTGCCGCGCGAGAGCATATCGGAGAGCTGATTCGAGCGGCCGAGCGACGGAACGCCGCCGGGGCCCGCGTTCGCCGCGCTCTCGGCGTCGAGCGCCGTGACGGCGGCCGTCCCGTTCGGCGCGTAGGCGACGTGCACGGCGGCGGTCGCGCGCGGCGATCCGACGAGGGCACTCGGGTATGCCGTCAGTTCGTGCGTCGGTTCGCTCTGCGGTGCGACGACGACGTCGCGCCAGCCGAGGCGGCCGGCGTACGTCGTGTCGCGATAGTCGATCTCGCGCGGCGAGGGGCCCGCGACGGGGACGTGGCCGTCGAGCACGAGGTAGAGCGTCGGCAGGCCGCCCGCGCCCGGACGCGTCGTCGTCGTGACGCGATCGATATCGAGCCGCGCGGCTTTCCCGTCGATCGCGACGTGCAGTTCGGGGGCGAGCGTCTGCGCCTGCGTCCGGCCCCACGCGTCCAGCTGATCCGGGGTCATCTTTCCGTCGGGCGTGGCCGCGCGCATCGCGGAGAACGTCGGGATCTCGGCCATATCGAGCACGTAACGAACGTCGATCGCATGAGGCGCGGCCGACAATTTCGTTAGGTGGTTAATGGTAAAGTTCCCGAGCGGATGAGCCGCTGCCGGAAAGATCGACGCCCCGAACAGCGATGCCGTTAGGAGCAGCGTACGAAGAAGGAAATTCATGTAAACTTTCGCCGCGTAGGCAAACCGTTTTCATCGTTTACGAATCGAACGTCGAGGTCCCCTCTCGAGATTGCCCTCGTGCGATACGAAGTAACTAAGTGGCGCTGCTTGCAATGCTTCGTGCGAACAGCGACGACGCGATTCGAATGCTAAGCGGCGCAATTCGTCGAGAAATGGTCGGCAGTCGCATCGACGCCGAGCGATCGCCGTTCGTCCACTTCGCCGCGGGTCGCTCGTCATTCCCTTAAAGGAGGTGCCGGTGCGATCGAAAACCGGATCACACATGAGATCGATACGGTACTGAATGACTGTCGGTGAAGGTCGTTAACGAGGTGTCGGACGAGGTCGTGCGGCGCGTCAAAGGGCGCGACTACCTCTATCGCATCGATTCCGTCCCCGACGTCGCGACGGGCCGCCTGCGCCGGAAGTGGATCTATCTCGGCCGGCACGACGGAACGACGCTGCGGCGGGCACGCCGGCGCTCGTCGACGAGCGCGCGCGATCGTATCGTCCGCGCGACGATCGAACTGCTCGCCTCGCGCGACGCGGAGTTCCTGACCGTCGACGTGATCGCCCGGGCTGCGAAATTGTCGCGCGCCACGTTCTATCGTCAGTTCGCCGATCGCGAACGCGCGCTCGGAGCCGCGCTCGCGGCGTACGTCGAGACGACCGACGCGGCGCTGCCGGGGCTCGAATCGATCGATCGATCGACCGGCGAGCGCGCGCGGCTCGGCGAATGGGTCGCCGCGCTGCTCGAGCGGCTCGGCGAACATCCGACGCTGCTGCGGCTGCTCGTCGCGACGCCCGCGTGGTACGAACCGTTGCTCGCGGTCCTCGCGCGCTATCTCGAGGAGCGGCGCGCGCGCGGCGACGTGGCGTGCGCGGATATCGAGGTGCTCGCGCGAGGAATCATGCTCGTGGTCGAGGGCGCGCTCGTGCGCGGCGTGCTCGCGGCCTATCCCTCCGATGCGCTCGACGTCGCCCCGGCGGTCGCGCAGCGGCTGGTCTTCGGAGCCTAGCCCCGCCCGGCCGATGCGCCGCGGACGACGCGAAACGCATCGTCGCCGTCGAGCGCCTCGACGAAGCCCGCCTCGGCGAGCGCGACGAACACGTCGCGCGTGACGCCGCGCTCGTTCTTATTCGGCATCCCCGCCCAGCGCATCGCTACGTCGTCGACGTCGAGCACGGTACCGGGCTGCAGCAGATCGGCGACGAACGCCGGCCGGAATTTCAAGCGCTGCATCCGATTCTCGAGCGGCGCGAGCGCGGCTTCGAAGGGATCGCGGGCGGCGGCGGGTTCCGCGACCGGGGCCTCGCCCGTCGGCGATTCGTCGTGCGCGACGCCGTTCCGTTCGGGCGGCGTCGGCTGCGGCGGCGCGACGCGTTCGCCGCCGACGATCTGCGGCGCGCGCGAGAGGATGAAATCGGTCACGCCCGGCAGAGCCTCGCCGAGCGCGACGAAGAACGTCTGCCAGGGGACGGCGTTGACGACGTTCGGACGCGTCTCGAACGCCGCGAAGAGTCTGCGTGCGACGTCGTGCGGCGATGCCGCGAGCCCGCGGGGCGGCCCCGAGAATCCGGCGCGCGTCATGAATTCGGTCGCGACGGCACCCGGATCGACGTACGTGACGGCGATGCCGTCGGTTCGCAGCTCGTTGCGCGCCACGCGCGCCATGTTGCGGACCGCGGCCTTCGCGGGCGGATAGGCTCCGAGCGTGCCGACCGGGATTCGCGCGACGCCGCTTCCGACGAAGAACACCTGGCCGCGCGACGCGCGTAGCGACGGCAGCGCCTCGCGCGTGAGCGCGAGCGGGACGACGACGTGCGTCTCGACTTGCTCGCGTAGCGCGTCGTCCGTTTGTTCCGCGATCGGGCCGACGGCGACGCCGCCCGCGTTGTTGACGAGCACGTCGATCCGGCCGAAGCGTTCGAGCGCCGTCGCGACGATCGTCCGCGGCGCGTTCGGCGCGCGCAGATCGAGGGCGAGCGTCGCGATCCGGCCGGTCGCGGTCGCGACGCGCTCGGCGAGGGCCGCCAGCCGTTCCGCGCGGCGGCCGACCGCGACGACGTCCCAGCCGGCGCGGACCGCGCGCTCCGCGCGGCTGAGACCGATCCCGGACGACGCGCCCGTGACGATCGCGACGCGCGCCGCGGCGGGTGCGGGAAGATCGTTCGCTGGATGGTCGATCACGAAGTCGTCGTCTCCGAAGCGTGCGCCGCGCAATATGCCGCATACGTCGCGCCGATGCCCGCCGGAAGCGACGCGTAATACGCTTCCTCGCGCACGATCGGCGGCGGCGGTTCGACGATCGCGCGCCGTTCCGCGGCGAAGGCGGCGAGCGCGCGGGCGACGGGTTTCTCGCTGCCGTCCGCGCGCACGATGCCGAACGTGAGCTCGTGCGGGGCGACGTCGAACGGCGGCGTGTTCGCGATCGCATCGGCGTAATCGGCCCAGCACCACCAGTAGGCGCCGCGCGCCCCGCGTCGCTGCAGCGCGTCGAGCACGGCTGACGCGTAGCGCGCCATCTCGCTTTCCGAGAGGCACGCCATAGTGCCGATCGCATCCGTTCCGGGCGGACACGTCGGGTTTCCGAACTCGGAGAAGAGCAGGCGCTTCCCCGCGCACGATTGCGCGAGCTCGTAGAGAAACGGCACGACGTCCGTATCGTAGCGATCGCGCGCGAACGCGCTGTAGACGGAGTAGCCGTGCATCGTCGCGATCGGCCACGGCTCCGCGATCGACGAGGGGCGGATGCGGCGATCGCGTTCGAGATCCTCGGCGTGCAGGCCGCCCGTCGCGCCCGCGTTCGATGCGTCGCGGAGATCGTGCGTCAGCGCGGCGCTCCAGCGCGCCGCGTCCACGGGGCGCTCGGGTTCGCGCATGTTGGAGAACTCGTTGCCGAGATCCCAGAGGAAGAGCGCCGGATGGTCGCGTGCGTCGCGGCCGACGGTGCGCGCGAAGAGCCGCTGCGCCGCCAGCAGTTCGCCGCCGTAGAAGTCGCCGATGCCGTACGGCGATTCGCCGCGTTCGGTGAAGGTCCGGAAGCGCCCGTGCGGCGTCGCCGGATCGAGCGTCCAGGCGGGCAGCCAATTCACGCCGCTCATGTGGCCCGTGAAGAGCGTCGGCATCGTTACGAGCCCGCAGTCGCGAGCCGCGTCGAGCACGCGCACGAAGTTCGCGCGGCACGCGGGCGAGATCGCGCCCGGCTCGGGCTGAAAATCCGCCCAGCGCAGAAAGAAGCGCACCGCATCGAGCCCGAGCTCCGCGATGCGCGCGAAATCGTCGCGGATCTCGCCGAGATCGAAGCGCGTCCACATCTCCATCGCGCTCGTCCGCGGCCAATAATTGATCCCGAGCTCGAAGCGCTCCACGCGGCGTCCGCTTTGCCGCCGCGTCGAGGTCGCCCTCGGCGAGCGCGCGAACGCTCGCCGCGTGGAGACAGCGCGGGTCGGCATCATCATGGGAAGCACCTCCGATCTCGAGACGATGCGGCCGGCGGCGACGACGCTCGCGGAGCTCGGCGTCGCACACGAGATGCGGATCGTCTCCGCGCACCGGACGCCCGATCTGCTCTTCGACTACGCGTCGACGGCCGCGGCGCGCGGCCTGCGCGTCATCATCGCGGGCGCGGGCGGCGCGGCGCACCTGCCCGGGATGACGGCCGCGAAGACGCAGCTGCCGGTGATCGGCGTGCCCGTACGCACCTCGACGCTCGACGGCCTCGATTCGCTGCTCTCGATCGCGCAGATGCCCGCGGGCGTCCCCGTCGCGACGATGGCGGTCGGCAACGCGATCAACGCCGCGCTGTTCGCCGCGCGCATCCTCGCGCTCTCCGATCACGACCTGCTGCGAAGGCTCGCCGAACGCACGGCGGCCGCGGCCGCGCAGGTCGAGGCGACGCGGCTCTGATGGAAACGATCGGCATTCTCGGCGGCGGCCAGCTCGGGCGGATGCTCACGCTCGAAGCGAAGCGCATGGGCTATCGCGTGGTGACGCTCGAGCCGTTCCCCGACTCGCCCGCGGGCCAGATCGCGGACGAACAGATCGTCGCCGCGTACGACGATCTGCGTGCGATCGGCGAGCTCGGCGCGCGCAGCGACGTCGTGACGTACGAGTTCGAGAACATCCCGCTCGAGTCGGTTCGCGCGCTCGAGGACCAGCATCGCATCGTGCGGCCGAGCGGCGACGTGCTGCGCATCACGCAGGATCGACTGCTCGAGAAGACCTTCGTCTGCGAGGCGGGCTGCGTCGTCGCGCCGTTCGCGGGCGTCACGAGCGAAGACGGCCTGGGCGCCGCGGCGAACGCGATCGGCTTCCCGGCGGTCATGAAGACCGCGCGCGGCGGATACGACGGGAAGGGCCAGTGGGTCGTTCGCGATCTCGACGAGGCGCGCGCCGCCCTCGTCGAGGCGCGCGGCGCGCATCTGATCTTCGAGCGGCTGATCGCATTCGACCTCGAGGTCTCGGTGATCTGCGCGCGCGGGTCCGACGGCGAGGCCGTCGCCTTCCCCGTCACCGAGAACCGACACGATCACGGCGTGCTCGCGACGACGATCGTCCCCGCCGGCATCGACCCGGCGATCTCGGCGCGCGTGCGCGCGCAGGCGCTCGCGATCGGCGAACGGCTCGGCCTCATCGGCGCGTACTGCGTCGAGTTCTTCGTCGCGGGCGACGAGGTCTACGTGAACGAGATCGCGCCGCGCGTGCATAACAGCGGGCATTACTCGCTCGATGCGACGACGCTCTCGCAATACGAAGCGCACGTGCGCGCGATCTGCGATCTGCCGCTCGTCGAGCCCGAACTCTTCGAACCCGCGGTGATGATCAACATCCTCGGCGCGGGGACGGGCGACGTGCTCGCGGGGATCCCGGACCTCTTGCGCGATCCGACGCTGAAGCTGCACATCTACGGCAAGCGCCACGCGGCGCTGCGCCGGAAGATGGCGCACTTCACCGTGCTCGCGCCGACGAGCGACGAGGCGTACGCGCGCGCCGAACGCGGCGCGCGAAAACTCTCCTGGGTCCCGGAGCTACCGCGCTAACGCTCGCAGATCGGCGCGGACGTCCGCGAGCGTGCTGCGGCCCGAGAGCACGTCCTGCGCGTATTTGCGCGCGCCGAGCTCCTCGAGCCGCGGGCTGAGCCACATGCCGTCGACGATCGAGCCGCCCTCGGTCCCGCCGAAGACGCCGCTGCCGATCGGCGCGAGTTCGAACGAGATGCTCGCCGCGCCCGGCCGGCGGACGTCGAGTTCGTCGAGCGACGTCAGTAACTCGTGCAGCGCGCTCTCGTCGCACGCGACGTATTTCGTCGGGCTCGTGAGGTAGATGCGCTCGCCGTCGCCGCCCTGCATGATGACGGCCGTGTGTTCCATCGTCCGGGCTTCGGCGAGCGAGGCGAGCGCGACGAACGAATCGTCGTGCTGCAAGGCGCTCTTCTTCGCGGCCGGCCCGTTCGCGTCGGAAGCGGCCGTTCGCCGGGCGGCGCGCATGCGCCATAGGCCGACGAGGCCGGACAGCGTCGCGAGGATGCCGAGCGCGGTGATGAGTCTCGTTCGCGTCACGCGTCGACCTCGAGCGAACGATACGCGACGAGGGTGCGCGGTTTCTCCGGTGCGTCGGTAAAGGCCATCGGGCGATCCCAATAGTCGCGAGCGCGTGCGCGCACCTGCGCGTTCGTCGGCGCTTTCGGGATTTCGAGCGCGAGCGCGCGCACGTAGGCGGCGAGGTACGCGTCGATCATCGCATCGAGCGAGAACGTCGTCTCGACCCGCCGCCGGCACGCGCGGCGATCGAGCGCGGCGAGTTCGGCGACGCGCGCGACCGCATCGTCGACGTTCGCGCAGAGGAAGCCCGTCTCGCGATCGACGACGATCTCGGGGATCGAACCCATCGCCGCGCCGAGAACGGGCGTCCCGCACGCCATCGCCTCGATCATCGTGAGGCCGAAGCGCTCGGGGCGCGTCGTCATGTGGACGAGCGCGAGCGCTCCGCCGAGCAGGTCGTTGCGTTCGGCGCGTTCGCCGTCGACGTGCGGCGCGATCTGCGATTCGAAATAGTCGCGGTCGTGCGGGATCCCCGCGAGCACGATCCGCACGCCGGCGCGCTTCGCGATTTCGATCGCGAGATGCGCGCCTTTCTCGGGATGGAAACGGCCGAGGAAGACGAGATACTCGCCCGGCCGGTCGACGAACGTGAATTCGCCCGGATCGATGCCGTTGTACGTCGTCGCGAGATAGTCGAGGCCGGGATCGCGATCCGCGTCGCTGATCGAGCAGTAGAAGCTCCGCTCGGCGCCGGCGTAGTACGCCGCGAGGATCGGCGGCGACGAAAAGCCGTGGATCGTCGTGAGCATAGGCGGGGCGGTGCTCGCGAGCGCGTACGTCAGCGGCTTCCAATCGAAATTGTTGTGGATGAGGTCGAACTCGGACGCGCGCCGGAAGAGATTCGCGATGTGGAGCGCCCCGTATACGTCGCCGCTGAGCGCGGGATCTTCGTTCAGGCCGACCGGGATCACGGAGGCGAGGCGGCACGACGTCTGCGAATTGCCGCTCGCGAAGAGCGTGACGTCGAGTCCGCGCGCGCGCATGCCCTCGGCGAGATTGTATGCGATCTGCTCCCACGGGCCGTAGCCGCGCGGCGGAACGGGCCAGGCGATCGACGCGAGCAGCCCGAGGCGGAGACCGTTGAGCGCGGATGCATCGAACACCGCCTCACGCGTTCGCTGCCGAGCGGGCGCTGCTCTGCCGGCAGCGCCCGCGTGCGAGGGCGGTCGGCGGTGTTAGCGGTGCGGCGGTCCGCCGTGCTGCGCGTCGTCGTGCGGCGCTCCCGCGGGCCGCTGCTGCATCGCCGGCCGCGCTTGCTGCACGGCGGGGGCGGGTCGCGCTTGCATCGCGGGGC
>CAZZZK010000113.1:0-7898 GCA_964658555.1 Vulcanimicrobiota bacterium
GATGCGCGCGGCGCCGGAAGGCGTTACGCGAAGAGCTCTTCGCCGATGTACGATCCCTTACGGACGCCCTTCGGGCACGCGAAGATCCCGCTTCCGACGTGGGTCGCGTACTGATTGAGCAGATCGAGCTTCGACATGTTTTCGAAGATCTTGATGAAGCCGGTGCGCGGGTCGCGCTGATGGGCGACGAAGAGCAGGCCCGCATCGTATTCGAGACCCTGACGCCAGGGCGGCCAACGTTCGGCGACCATCGAGAGCCCGTCGTTATACGAGTAACTGCGGCGCAACATGCGCGCGCCGCCGTTCGCCGATGCGGATCCGAGGCGGACGTGCGCGTTCTCGGCGATCACGGGGTTGCCGTCCTTATCGACCGCGTCGAGATCGAGCGGCGAGTTCGCGGTGCCGCCGGTCAGCGGCGCGCCCGATGCCTTGCGGCGGCCGATGACCTGCTCCTGGAAATCGAGCTCGCTGCGATCCCAGTGCTCGAGCACGAGTCGCACGCGCCGCACGACCATGTACGTGCCGCCGCGCATCCACGCCGGGCCTTCGTTGCCGACCCAGACGTCCGCGTCGAGCGTGCCGTTGCCGACGTTCTTCTTATCGGCACGTTCGGCCGTCGCCGGGTCGCCCGGATTCTGCGTGCCGTCGCGAAAGCCGAGCAGATTGCGCGGCGATTCGCCCGATGCGGAGTCCGGCAAGAAGCCCGCTTGCATCCAGCGTAACACCGCGATCCCGGGAGCTGCCTGCGCCGCAGCTTTCCGGCCGCCGCCGCCGTAGCCGCTCGCGGCGTCGTCCGGCGCCGCGAAGCGCGCGAGCTGGCGGATCGCGTGGAACGCGATCTGCGGATCGTCGGCGCACGCCTGCACGCAGATGTCGCCGCCGTTCTTCGCCGGGTCGATCTGATCGCCGTTGAACGTCGGCAGGTCGACGAGGGCGGCGGGCCGGCGCGAGCGGAGGCCGTAGCGGTCTTTGCCGTCGCGTTCGAAGACGCCCGGAGCGAATCCGAACGTCAGCGTGAGCCGGCGCGGCGCGAGCCCGAGGACTTCGCCGCTGTCCTGCGGCGCCTGCGCCGGTGCGCCCGTGAGCGGCGCGGCCGTGACGCCCGAGGTCATCCGATCGGCGGCGTCCGTCCAGCGCTTGAGCATCGCGACGATCTGCGCCCGGTCGGTCGTCGTGAGATCGAAGACGGCGAAGACCGTATGCGTCTGCTGTTCCGTGTCGATCCCGCCCTGATGCGCACCGAAGAACGGTTCGCGACCGTCGGTCGAACTCGATTTCGCGGTCGCGCTCGCGGCCGGATTTCCGCCGAGCGCCGATGCCGGGACGGAGCCGCCGATCGCGGCCGCGGCGACCGCGCCGCCGGCGACGCTCGCCGCCCCTAAAAATCCGCGCCGGGTCGAGAAGGGACATTCACCCATGATGGATCTCGCTAGTGCGCCAACACGAGCGTGTTGACGTCGTCTTCGACATAGTAGAAACCCGAGCCCGACGGCTCCATCGCGATCCCGAAGAGATCGCCGCTGCCGGGCGGCTGTTGCGCGCGATCGTCGTCGATCGTCTTCGATCCGATCTGCGCGCCGCTCGACGGATCGATCTCGACGACCGAGCCGTCGAGTCCGTTGACCGTCAGCAGGTGACCGTTGGGGGCGAGCGCGAGCGCGAGCGGCCGTTCGAGCAGCCCGTCGTGCGCGATCTCTCGCCCGGTCCCGCCGGTCGTACCGCGCGTCTCGGCATCGGGGATCGCGGCGATCCGGTTCCCGATCGCGTCGGAGATGTAGAGCGTCCCGTTCGCGAGCGCGAGGCCGGTCGGACCGACGATGAAGACGCCCTTATCGGCGCGCGATCCGAACCCGTCGGCAACGACCGTCTGCCGCGCGATACGCGGCGGTTTTCCGCTCGGAATGGTGAGGTTCAGTCGTAACACGGTCGCCCGTTTGACGACGGGCGCGTCGTTTCGCGGCGCGCCGACGCCGAAACCGGCGTTGCTCACGAAGAGCGTCGCCGAGGTGCCGCGATCGGCCACGGCCATGTTGCCCCACGGCCCGTCGATCTGCGGCCCGGCGAACGTCGTCGCGACGCGGCCGGACGAGTCGAGCACGATCAGACAGCCGGCGCCCTTGGTCGCGGTCGTGCCGTCCTCGCTCGGGAGGCTTCCGACGATCACGTAGCCCGATTCGAGCACCGTCATCGCCGTCGTGAGCCCGACGCCGCCCGGGCAGCCGGCGAGCTTGCGCGGAACCGATGCGAAGAGCGACGTCCGCTTCGTGCCGGGAGCGTACGCGACGATCGTCGTTCCGAGCCCCTGGAGGTTGCGCTTGTCGTTGAAGTTGTCGACGAGGACGTCGCCCGCGTGCAGGTTGCCGGACGAGACCGGACTGACCGCGATCGCGTACGGATTCTGATCTCCGTTGGCCGGGACGGTCGACGTCAGGATCGTATGCCGACGTACCGTCGCGAGGAAGCCGTGCGACGAATCGGGCCGGTCGGGCGTCGCCGAAGCGGCGAGCGGCGCGACCATCGCGGCGAGCGCGAACGCGGCGGCGAACCGGCGCAGACGAGGCGTTCGAGGAACGGACGGGTCGGGCGGGAGGCCGGCACGAGCCGGAAGGCGCTGGTCGCGTTGCACGGGGTCGAACTCCTACGTCTGCCTAACGATCGGTCGAGGCGTTTCCTAGTACCCTGCTTAGGAAGCGCGAAAACAGCGATTAGGCTTTCCTAATCAACGCACCTCCGACGTCGAGCGTTCCGTCGCGGGGCGCTCGGCACGGATCGCTCGCGGAGAACCCGCACGGCCCGCGAGGGCGAGGTAGGCGAAGAGCGCGACCGCCGTGACCGCCCCGAATCCGAAGCGGAAGTCGATCGACGTGCGCTGCGGCGTCACGAAGCCTTCGATCGTCCCCGCGACGCAGAGCAGCCCGGCGACGCCGATCGCGAGCGTCCCGGCGCGCCTGGCGTTCTCCTTGAGCGCGTCGATGCGCCGCAGCCGGCCGGGAGCGATCACCGCCTTCGCGAGCAGGAGCCCGGCCGCGCCCGCGATCTGAATCGACGTGAGTTCGATGACGCCGTGCGGCGCGATCGTCGCCCAGAAGTCCGTGCCGAAGCCGCGCGCGGCGAAGAGCGCGCCGAGGGCGCCGACCATCAGGCCGTTGTTGAGGATCTCCCAGAGCGTCAGGATGCCGAGCGTCATCCCGCCCGCGAAGGCGATCATCGCGACCTTCACGTTGTTCGTGATGATCTCGCTCGAGACGGCGGGCGCGGTCGCGCGGTCGAAGCCGAAATTCGAGTCGTGCAGGCTCTTCGTGATGTTGGGGATCTCCTGCGCCGGGACGAGCGCGTACGCATTCGTCGGCTTCGCGGCGACGAGCGCGTACGAGACGATCCACGCGGCGAGGAAGAGCGCGGTGACGGCCGCGATCGTCCCCGACGACCGGCGGACCTCGCGCGGGAACGCCGTCGTGAAGAACGTCGCGATCCGGCTCCACCCGCCTTCGGCGGCGTCGGCGTTGACGACGGCGTAGGCGCGCGCGGTGAGCCGGTTGAGATACGCCCGCAGGTCGTCCGAATACGCGCGGCTCTGCGCCGCGGCCAGATCGGAGGTGACGCCGCGATAGAGCAGCGCGAGCTCGTACGGCTCGTCGCCGCGTAGCGAACGCACGCCGCCGCGCGCCGTGCGCGCGAGCAACGCTTCGAGGCGCTGCCAGCGCTCGCGCCGCCGGTCCGCGAACGTGCGCTCGCGCATCAGAACCGCGGCCGCGGCGTAGGAGTCGCGCGCCGGAGGCCCGCACCCTGCGAGCGACGATGGAACGCGAACTCGATGTTGCCACGGGCGAGAGCGTCGCGTTCTCCTACGAACTCGCCGGCCTCGGCAGCCGCTTCCTTGCGGTCTTCGTCGATCTCGCGGTGCAGGTGGGCGTCGCGATCGTCGTCGTGCTGCTGCTCGCCGTGTGGGCGCACGGTCGGCCGCCCGCGCATCTCTCGGCGAAAGATCCCCTCGAACGTTCGGCGCGGTCGATCCTGACGGCGGTCGCCGCGGTCGCGAGCTTCCTGCTCTTCTTCGGATACTTCATCGTCTTCGAGTGGCGCTGGCACGGCACGACGCCCGGCAAGCGCGCGCTCGCGATCCGGGTCGTGCGCGACGGCGGATTCCCGATCGACTTCACGAGCGCGGTCGTCCGAAACGTCGTGCGGATCCTCGAGGTCGCGCTGGGCTTCTACGCGGTCTCGGCCGTCGCGACGCTGCTCTCGCCCGCGAACCGGCGCCTCGGCGACATGGCCGCGGGGACGGTCGTCGTGCGCGACGGGCGCTTCGAACGCGCGCTCTCCGTCCCGAGCTACGACGAACCGGCCGTCGAGCGGCGCGACGACGCCGTTACGGCCGCGCTCACGCCCGCGCAGCGCGATCTCGTACGGCGCTTCGTCGCGCGACGCGACGCGCTCGAACCCGGGATCCGCGACGCGATCGCGGCCGACGTCGCCGGCGTCGTACGGCCGCGGCTGAGCGTGCCGTTCGATCACCTCACGGACGACGATCTGCTCGTCCACCTCGCCTCGACCGCGCTCGCGTAGGTCCGGCGCTAGGTCCGGCGGCGCACGCGCGCGATCACGTCGCGCGCGAACGAGAGCGCCCAGTGCTTCTTCTCGTCGTAGAGCACCGCGGCTTGGGACGGCGTCATGTGGCTGCCGTGCTCGTAGAAGAAGCCGACGCCCTCGCCGACGACGATCGTCCCGGCATAGGCGATCGCGCCCTTGATCGCGATCCCGGCGACCGGGACGAAGCCCGCGATCTCGCGCGAGAGCGCGCGCCAGCCGAGCCCGCCGCCGACGACCGGCAGCAGCTCCCACACGCGGCCGAGATCGGGATCCTTGCCGTACACCGCGCCGACCTGGAGCATCAGCCCGACCTGGATCGCCGTGATCGCGATGATGTCGCCGGCCGAGGTGACGGCGCCGAGCACGAGCCCGAGGAACGGAACGTTGTCGACGATCGCGCTCGCGGCGGAGACCTTGAGCGCGGACGACGCGGCGTCGCGGGTGATCTTCGAGGTGACCGTCTCGCGCAGCGCCGGAAGGTGGCGGCCGACCGCGATCTCGCTGCCCTTGCAGCGGTCGATCATGTGCGGGAAGACGCGGCCGCGCAGCGAGTCGCGATCGAGTCGCGGAACGACGTACTCGGCGACGTGGCCGGGCGGCGGCGGGCCGAGCGGCTGCGGCCCGGGCGCCGCGCCCGGATCGACGGTCAGCGCGAAGATCGGCAGCCGGAACTGCTGCAGCAGATCGACCCGCGCGCCCGCGAGATCGCCCGGCGCGCCGAGGAAGACGATCAGCCGCGCGTCGGAGCCGGCGATCGTCTCGCGGCGTGCCGGATCGATCGTCTCGAGCGTCGCGGGCGCCTCGGGCGGAACGCTCGCGTCGCGGATCGCGAAGAGCAGCTGCGCGCGAAACTCCGCGACGAGCCCGGGATCGCCGCAGAGAAAGAAGCGGAACGGGCGGCGCGCGTCTTCCCGGACGGCGCCGACGTTGACGCGCTTGCGGACGAGGCCGAGCAGATCGACGGCTCCGGCCGTCGCGGTCTTCAGTTCGAGGCTAATGGCCGTGCGCTTCCTTCACCGGATCGTCCGTGTAGTCGAGGTACACGAGGCCGAGGAAGATCTGCAGCGACGTCGCGTTCATCCCGCGCGCGTTCGCGACGTCGACGATCGTCCGGTTCGTCGATCTCGCCTGCTCGATCACGGCCGCGGGCGTGGTGTTCGTATCGGCCGCGACGATCGAGGCCGCGGCGACCTCGCCCGGCGTGAGCCCGTCGCGTTCCATCGTCTCGTAATCGACGCCGTCGTTCTTCACGCGCTGATCGAGCGCGTAGCGCAGCGTCTTGTAGCGGTCCTGCGGATAGCCGACGCCGAGCAGCGTGATGCGCGTCTGGATCTGGCGCGCGCGCGCCATGTTGAAGAGCTGCTCGGCCTGCGAGCTCGCGATCGCGGCGCTCGAGAGCCCGTCGTTCGCCTTCTTCATGATCGGGACGAGCGAATTGTAATCGCCCGTCGAGATGTCGCCGTTGAAATCTTGATTGACGCGCGCGAGGCGCTGCGCGAACTCGTCGAGATCGCCGAGCGAGACGTCGAGCAGCGCGAGCGACGAACGCGCCGCGTCGAGCGCCCGGATCATGTCGCCGTCGGCGAGCGAGACGTTCTGCAGCATCATCGGATACGCGGGCAAGATCGAGAGCGATTCGACCGGGATCGGCTGCAGGTCGAGCGGCGCGCTCATCTCCGCGAGGATGTTCGCATTGTCTTTGATCAGGCCGCTCTCCTTATTCTTCTCGAGCGTGCCGACGCCGTTGATGACGGCGCCCGATTTCGTCGAGGCGACGTCGATCGATTTGCCCATCGCCGCGAAGGTCTTGAGGACGGCGTCGAGCCGGCTGCCGTTGCGCACCTGGACGTTGCCGAAGTTCGGGATGCCGTAGGAAACGTTCTGCACGCGCGTCGCGACCGATTTGACGAGATCGCGGCCGGCGTCGCGGCGCAGCGCGATCGTCGCGTCGGCCTGCGTCGCCTGCGTCTGCGCGTCGGCGAGCTGCTGACGCAGCGGATCGAGGCTCGGGCGCGTGATCGTGAACTTCGCTTCGCTCTCGCGCAGCGCGGCGATGTTCGAGAGCGCGGTCGAGCGCGTCGCGGGCGTCCCCATCTGTGCGGCCTCGCCGAGGGTCTGCTGGCTCTTCGAGGTCTCGCCGAGCGCGATCTGCGTCTCGCCCTCGTGCAGCATCGCGATCGAATCGTTCGGATCGCGCTTGAGCACGTCTTGGAATTTGAGCTGCGCGATGCTGTACCGCGCGGTGTCCTGATCGTGGATCGCCTGCACGAGGATCTGATCCTTCGTGCGCTTCGTCGGGTCGAGCGATTCGTAGCCTTCGAGATGCGCGACGCGGCTCGGGAAGCCCGGATGGTCGACGAGATATTTATCGACGAGGCTCGAGTGATCGTCGTGCTCGGCGCCGAGGTGATTCATGAAGTTGACCATGGCGTCGGGATCGTAGCCCGCGCGCGCCATCAGCTGCAGGCCGTATTGATCGGCTTGCAGTTCGTTCGCGCGCTGCTGCTTCGCGATGATCCCGGCCTCGGCGAGCTGCCCGAAGCGGCCGACGATCGGCGAGAAGATCGAGGCCACGCCGAAGACGAGATCGAGCGCCTGCGCCTTCGCCGGGAGCGTGACCGTGTGACGGCGTTCGACGTGCCCCGTCTCGTGGCCGATGACGCCCGCGAGCTCGTCGTCGGACTGCACGAAGTCGAGCAGCCCCTCGTTCACGTAGATGTAGCCGCCGCCGATCGTGAACGAATTGATCTCGGGCGAATCGATGATCTTGATGTTGTAGGGCACGTCGCGCCGCGCGACTTGGCCCCACAGGCGGTTGGAGACGTCGTTGACCCACTCGTTGAGCAACGGATCCTGCACGATGTTGTATTGCGAGATGATCTGCTTCTCTTGTTGCTTCGCTTGCTCGACTTCGCTCGACGTCGACATGGCGCGCGCGGGCGCCGGAAGCGACGTGAAGAGCAACGACAGCGCGAGCGAGCCGTAGAAGAAGCGGCGCAACGTCATGGGAGACCTCGGGACGGACGATCGGGGCAGGGGGCGATCATTCGACGACGGCGGGCGGCCTCCATGTGCGTCTTCGCGGCGAGGAGGGGCCTTGTGGGCAACGGGCCCTTTCCTGTGCAGCGCGTGTGGAGAACGAAGGGTCGTCCGAGGGCCGCGTTGGAACCCGGCCGTTCAATGATCTTCATCCAAGGCCGCCGCTGACGTGTTGCGGGGTACGGCCGCCGGTCTCGAATTCGTCTTTTCCGAGCCCGCCTTCGAGCCGGCCGCGCAGGCGATCGTCGCGCGTCTCGGCGAGCGGCCCG
>CAZZZK010000114.1:0-7874 GCA_964658555.1 Vulcanimicrobiota bacterium
GGCGAAGCCGAGCCGCTGCGCGGCTTCGAGCGCGCTGCGGTACGTGGCGCCGCCGAACATCTCGGAGAGCATGAAATTCGTCGTGCCGTTGAGCACGCCGCCGACTTCGAGAATCTCTTCGCCCGCAAGCGATTCCGCGATCGTGCGCACGATCGGGATCGCGCCGCCGACGGCGGCTTCGTAGGCGATCGTCACGCCGCGCGCCGCGGCGAGCGCGCGCAGTTCCGGCCCGCGCGTCGCGAGCAGATCCTTGTTCGCCGTGACGACGTGCTTGCCGCTCTCGAGCGCGCTGACGACGAGCTCGGCCGCGACGCCCGTCCCGCCGATGCATTCGATCACGACGTCGATCTTCGGATCGTCGACGAGCGCCCACGCGTCTTCGGTGAACAGCTCGGCCGGAATCTCGGCCGGCCGCGGCTTCGCGAGCGAACGGACGGCGATCCCGGCGAGCCAGTAATCGACGCCGCTTCGCGCGGGCACGGATGAGGTCGAGTTGACGAGGAGTCGAGCGACGCCGGAGCCGACGGTCCCGCAGCCGAAAAGCGCGAGCCGAACGTCGTTACCGGTCTTCGTACGATCCGCGTGCGCTGGTTGAGTGAGCGACAAGCGAGTCCACCTAGTGGCCAATATCTTGGCAGTTAAGTGGGCCTACTATAACGAACCGGCCGCCGGTGCGTCAAGCGCGAATCGAAGCGCTGCCCTCGGGCGGTGCCCTGCACGTCTGCGGACCGGACAACGCGCGGCCGCTCCTGTTCCTGCACGGCGTCGGCGGAGCCGCCTGGTCGTGGGCGCCGCAGATCGAGGCGCTCTCGGACGAGTTCCGCTGCTGCGTTTGGGAAGCGCGCGGCCACGGCGCCGCCGCGCGCGTCGCGGACGCCGGGCTCGGCGATTACTACGTCGACGCGCGCGAGGCGCTCGCCGCCGTCGGCGAGCCGGCCTGGCTCGTCGCGCATTCGATGGGCGGTTTGCTCGCGCTCGCGCTCGCGGCCGAGCGCGAGGATCGCGAACGCGTGCGCGGTCTCGTGCTGCTCGAGCCCGTCTACGCGCCCGAAGGCGGATCGCATACGGGCGGCAGGGCGGCGCTCTGGCTGACCCGGCCGCTCGTCGACTCGCTGCAGCGCGGCGGCTTCTTCGGGCGACGGGTATCGAAGCTCGTCTTCGCCGCGTCGTTCCAGGATCGCGCCCTCATGGAGCGTGCGTGGACGCATCAGCGCGCGCACGTCCCCGTCGAGTATCCGAAGATGATGGCCGAGGCGTTCACCGGCCCGACGAATTTTCCGAACCGGGCGTTCGCGGAAGAGCTCGACTGCCCGACGCTGCTGATCGAAGGTTCGGTCGCGAAGGACGGACCGCGCTTTCCCGAACTCGTCGCACAGCTGCGCCGGCTCGGCGACCGTTTCGAATACGAGGCGATCCGCGGCGGCCACTACCTCCAGCTCGATCGCTCCGAACCGTACATCACGAAAGAAATACGCCGATTCGTAACGCACTGGTCCGCGTAAGCGCCCCGCGCCGCTACCGCCTCACGCTATCGCTCGTCCTCGCCGTCGCGATGCTCGCCGCGCTCTACGTCGCCGTCGTCCGCGAACGCAAGGAAGCCGCATCGCGACACGTCGAGATCGCCATGGACTACGGCGATTTCAACGCGCTCGCGCAATCGTACGGCTACGATAAGCAGCAGTTCCTGATCGCGCTGCGCCGCGCGGGGCTGACGTCGCTCGCGGTCTCGGAAGAGCTCGGCGGAAATCTCGGATCCTCGGTCGCGGCGACCGTCGTCACGGGGCAGTCGCTGATCACGCAGGCGCAGCTCGGCGGTATCTCGGAACCGACGCTCGCCGCGCTCGCGCGCAGACATTCCCTCTCGCCGGCCGACGTCTATCTCGTCGTCTTCGATCCCACGGCCGTCGCGCGCTACCGCGGCGCGCTCGTCGCGCAGCTCGGATATCACGCCGTACGGACGGTACGCGCGGCCTCGCCGACGATTCTCGCGGTGCGGACGCAGATCGACTATTTCGGCAACGTCGGGCTCGGGCTGCCCGAGGAGCCGCTCGCGCTCGCGCGCCGGCTCGGGCTCTTCCTCGATCCGCGCGTGCAGAACGACGAGCGCTACGGCCCGGAGCGGATCGACGCCGTCTTCGCGCAGATGATGCGCCACGAACGCGCCGCGACCGTGATCTTCTTCGGGCAACGGAACGAAGTGCTCGGATATCCCGATCATCTCAAGGATACGGCCGCGGCGTTCCGGCGTACGGGGCTCACGTTCGGATCGATCGAGACGTACGACAAGAACCAGGTGCAGAAAGGCAACGACGGGCTCGCGGAGGACGCGATCGGCCGCACGACGCGCGTCGAGGCGATCGCGAAGCCGGAGCTCGATAAGCTGACGTTCGATACGGTGGTCGCGCGGTATCTGCTCGGCGTTCGCGAGCGGAACGTGCGCGTCGTCTATCTGCGGCCGTTCCTGCACGAGCAGAACGGGCTGTCGATCGAAGCGACAAACGTGCTGCTCGTACGCGAGATCGCGGAGGGTTTGCACGCGCGCGGCTACGCGCTCGGCCGGGCGACGCCGATCCCGCCCTTCCGCATCAATCCGGCCGTCGTGCTCGTCGTCTCGCTCGCGATCCCGGCGATGCTCTCCCTGCTCTTCGAAGCGTTCGGGAAGCGCCGTCCGAAACTCGTCTATCTGCTCTTCGCGCTCGACGTCGTGCTCGTGCTCGCCGGCTACGCGATCCATCACGATCTCGCGGTGCGCAAACTGCTCGCGCTGATCGGTGCGATCTCGTTCGCGACGATGGGCGTCGTCGCGATCCCGCGCGCGTTCACGCTGCCGGCACCCGGGACGTACGGCGCGTGCGTCCTCGCGGGGTTGCGTACGCTCGGCGTCGCGACGCTCTTCGCGCTCGGCGGCGCGCTCGTCGTCGTCGGGCTGCTCAGCGAGCCGCTGCTCATGGAAGAGATCTCGCGTTTCACGGGCGTCAAGGCCGTGATCGTCGTACCGCCGCTCGTCGCCTTCGCGCTCTACATCTATTCGCGCCGCTTCGGCATCGAGCCGCTCGACGCGCGAACGAGCGCGAACGCGCCCGTGCGCGCGTATCAGCTCGGCGCGCTCGTCGTGCTCGCCGGGCTCGCCGTCGTCTACGTCGCGCGCAGCGGCAATCAGAGCGACATCGCGCCGTCCGCTTTCGAGCTCGCGCTGCGCTCGAATCTCACGGCCGTGCTCGGCGTGCGGCCGCGCTTCAAGGAATTCGTCGTCGGCTTCCCGCTCATGATGCTGCTGCCGGCGCTGCGGCTCGAGCACAAGCGCCTCGTCGGCTGGCTGTTCGCGATCGGGATCGCGATCGGCACGTCGGATATCGTCGACACGTTCTCGCACCTGCACACGCCGCTCGTCGTGTCGGTGCTGCGCGTCGTGAACGGCGCCGTGATCGGGATCGTCATCGGGCTCGCCGCGATCGCGGTCTATCGCGCCGCCGACCGGCGCGTCTCGCAACTCTCGGTGCGGCGGAGCCTCGCTTCGCGCCGGACGTAGGCACGTGCGCTTTCTCGTCAGCGGCTATTACGGTTTCGGCAACGTCGGCGACGAAGCGCTGCTGCGGATCATCGCGTCGCAACTGAAAACGCGCCACCCCTTCGCGACGATCGACGCGCTCTCGGCGAGACCCGACGAAACGGCGCACGAATTCGGGATCGAAGCGACGCCGCGCTGGGAGCAGAGCGCCGTGCGCGAGGCGATCGCACGCGCGGACGTCGTCCTCTCGGGCGGCGGCGGGCTCTTTCAGAACGCGACGAGCCTCAAGAGCCTCCTCTACTACGCCGGGATCGTGCGCACGGCGATCCGCGGCGGACGCAAGGCGATGGTTTTCGCGCAATCGATCGGACCGCTCGACTTCTGGGGGAAGCAGACGGTGCGCGAGTGTTGCAAGGGGCTGCACGCGGCGACGGTGCGCGACGAACGCTCGCGCGAGATCCTCGCGCCGCTCGTCCCCGCGACCGCCGTCGAGCGTACGGGCGATCCCGTCTTTCTCTACGACCCGCCGGCCGAGTGCGCGCCGCGCGATGCGTTCTTCGATGCGTCGAGCGATCCGCTCGTCGTCGTCTGCGTTCGCAAGACGGCGAACTTCAACGAGTGCGCCGCGGCCCTCGCGATCGCGGTCGACCGTCTCGCGGAGAAGCACGGCGCGCGCGTCGCCTTCGTGCCGTTCGGCGGCCAGCCCGACGCCGAGGCGGCGACCGTCGTCATCCGTAAGTGCCGCTCCAAACCGATGCTCGTCTCCCTCGACGGGCTCGACGCGATCGCGAGCGCGATCTCGCGCGCGCGGCTCGTCGTCGGCGTCCGGCTCCACGCGCTCGTGCTCGCGATCCGCTTCGGCATCCCGTTCCTCGCCGTGCCCTACGATCCCAAAGTCTCGGGGCTCACGGCCGACGCACGCTATCCGCTCGGCCCGATCTGGACGCCCGGCACGCGCGCGAACGCGGCCGAGATCGACCGCCTCGTCGACGAGGCGTGGTCGCGCCGGGACGAGCTCGCGGCCCATCTCGACGGCATCTCGCGCGAGCAGCGCGTCCTCGCCGCCCGCAATTTCGAGGTACTCGACGCGCT
This sequence comes from Vulcanimicrobiota bacterium, assembly GCA_964658555.1. Taxonomy (GTDB): domain Bacteria; phylum Vulcanimicrobiota; class Vulcanimicrobiia; order Vulcanimicrobiales; family Vulcanimicrobiaceae; genus CAZZYZ01. Next base: position 4,601 of record CAZZZK010000114.1, read on the forward strand.
CGCGCGCTGACGCGAGCATGCGGCATGACGCTCGAGCGCCCGTCCCGAATCACGTCCGCTCGATGCCGACGAACGATGCAGGCGCGCACGATTACCGCGCGACGCTGAACCTGCCGAAGACCGACTTCCCGATGCGCGCCGATCTGCCCAAGCGCGAGCCCGCGCTCGTGGCGTGGTGGCGCGAGAACGACGTCTACGCGCGGCGCCTCGCGCGCAACGCCGAGAACCCGCAGTGGATCCTCCACGACGGCCCGCCGTACGCGAACGGCGAACTGCACATGGGGCACTTCGTCAATCGCGTCCTCAAGGACGTGTTCGTGAAGATGCATCTGCTCGACGGCAAGTGGGCGAAGTTCGTGCCGGGCTGGGACATGCACGGTCTGCCGATCGAGTTCGAGACGCTCAAGCATCTCAAGCTCGATTTCCATCGCGTCGACCCGCTCGAACTGCGCGCGAAGTGCCGCGAACGCGCGATGCACTGGCTCGACATCCAGCGCGAGACGATCCTGCGGATGGGCGTGCTCGGCGATTACGAGCATCCGTATCGGACGGTCGATTCGAGTTTCGAGGCGACGATCGTCGATACGCTCGCCGATCTCGCGCAGGAACGGCAACTCTACAAGGGCTTGCGAGCCACGCTCTGGTGCATCCGCGACGAGACGGCGCTCGCGGAGGCGGAGATCGAATACAGAGATCGCGTCTCGCCCTCGATCTACGTCCGCTTCGCCGCGAACGCCGAGCAGCGCTCGGATCTGCTCGCGCGCGCGAACGTCGCCGCGAAGGTCGCGGGCGACGCGCCGCTCGCGATCGTCATCTGGACGACGACGCCATGGACGCTGCCCGCGAACGTCGCAATCGCGCTCAAACCGGACGCGCCGTACGGCGTCTACCGGCGCGGCGGCGAGCTGCTGCTGCTCGCGGACGAGCTCGCGGCCGGCGTCTTCGCGCGCGGGCCCGGCGGCGACGCGGCGGGCTACGAACGCGTCGGCGGTGCGGACGGGACGGACCTCGTCGGCGCGTTCGTGCGCCATCCGTTCCTCGATCGCGATTCCGAGATCGTCGGCGCGAATTACGTCGAGCTCGAGACGGGGACGGGCGCCGTCCATACGGCGCCCGGTCACGGCACCGACGATTTCGAAACCGGGATGCGTTTCGGGTTGCCGGTCCTGAGCCCGGTCGACGCGGCCGGACGCTTCACGACGGACGCGGGGCCGTACGCGGGCGAGCGGATCTTCGATGCGAACGAGCGCATCATCGCCGATCTCGACGCCGGCGGCGCGCTCTTCGCGCGCAGCGATTACGAGCACTCGTATCCGCACTGCTGGCGTTGCAAGAATCCCGTGATCTTCCGCGCGACGGCGCAGTGGTTCATCGCGCTCGACGTCAACCGGCTGCGCAAGCGCATCCAGGAGCGCATCCCGGGCGTCGGCTGGTATCCGGCGTGGGGCGAGCATCGTATGGAACAAATGATCGAGAACCATCCCGAGTGGTGCATCTCGCGCCAACGCACGTGGGGGACGCCGATCCCGGCGCTCGTCTGCAAGGCGTGCGGCGATACGTTCCTCGATCCCGACGTCGCGCGCACCGTCGCGTCGATCTTTCGCGAGCGCGGCGAACCGGATCGCAACGTCTCCGATCTCTGGTGGACGGAACCCGTCGAGACGTTCCTGCCCGAGAATTTCGCCTGCCCGAAATGCGCGAATCGCACGTTCGACAAAGAGTTCAACATCGTCGACATCTGGTTCGAATCGGGCGTGACGCATCGCGCCGTCCTCGAACCGCGCGGCATGCACTGGCCGGCCGATCTCTACCTCGAAGGGAGCGATCAATACCGCGGCTGGTTCCGCAGTAATCTTATCACGGCCGTCGCGACCAAAGGAGCGGCACCGTACAAAAACGTCGTCTCGGTCGGCTGGGTCGTCGACGCGAACGGTCGCGCGATGCACAAGTCGACCGGCAACTACATCGCGGCAAACGACGGTATGGCGACGTACGGCGCGGACGTGCTGCGGCTGTGGGTCGCGTCGGTGGAGTTCACGTCGGACATGCGCGTCGGCGAGACGTCGATCAAGGCGGTCGGCAGCGTCTATCGCAACATGCGCAACCGTCTTCGGATGCTGCTCGGGCTCATCGACGATCTCGAGCCGGGCGCGCTCGTCGCGCGCGAAGCGCTCGCCCCGATCGATCGACTCGCGCTCGCGAAGCTCGACGACGTCGCGGCGCGCGTCGTCGCCGCGTATCGCGAATACCGTCTCCACGACGTGTATCTCGCGCTGGTCGAATACGACGCCTCCGATCTCTCGAGCTTCTACGTCGACCTGCTCAAGGATCCGATGTATTCGGGCGAACGCGAAGGCGCGCGGCGCCGCAGCGGTCAGACGACGATCTTCCGCATCCTCGAGACGCTGTGCGCGCTGCTCGCGCCGCTGCTTTCGTTCACCGCCGAAGAGGCGTGGCAGGCGGTCCCCGCCGGGCTGCGCGGTTCGCGCGCGAGCGTCTTCGATCTCGAGTTGCCGCACGGCAGCGCGCGCGGAAACGCCGAATCCGCGGCGATCGATCTTTGGGAGCTGCTGCGCTCGCTGCGCGCGCTCGTCGCCTCGAACGAGGGTCCGCGCGACTTCGCGTTGCGGGCGCACGTGCGCGCGAATCCCGCCGCCTTCGCGCGCTTGACGGCGCTCGGCGACGGACTGCGCGAAGCGCTCGTCGTCTCGGCCGCGACGCTCGATGAAGACGCGTCGCTCGGAGAGATGCCGCACCTCTCGCTCTCGGCGGCCGAGGGCGAGAAGTGCGCGCGTTGCTGGAAGGTCTTACCGCTCGGCGGCGATCCCGCGCATCCGCAGTTGTGTACGCCGTGCGCGGAGATCGTTACGCTCGGGCCGGCGCTCGCGATCTAGCCGAACTCGCGGACTCGACGAAGCCGGCCCGTCTTTCTCGGCGTCTCGTGGGGCGTCGTCTTCCCTACGGCAGGCAGGCGACGTCGAAATCGACCTTTGCGGTCGTGGAGTTGCCGCGGCCGTCGCTGATGAGGATCGTCGCCTGCATCGTGTTCGTGTTCGACGTCGGCTCCGTCGCCGTGAACGTCGTACCGCTCGCCGGTGAAACCGTCACTTGCGACGGGTTCTGCGAGACTGCGGTGAACGACGTGACGCCGGTTTCGCTCGCCGTGAACGTCTGCGAGTAACTCGACGTCGGACAGCCGGACGTGCCGTTCCCGAGGCCGTTCGGATTCGGTAGCGATACGGCGTTAACTCCTTGATCGTAATAGGCGATCGTA
>CAZZZK010000115.1:0-7851 GCA_964658555.1 Vulcanimicrobiota bacterium
CCGCGCGACCCGGCGCGCCTGGGTGCACCGTTCCGCGACGGTCGGGAGCGTGCTCACGCGCGTCGGCGCGCGGGTCGCGGCGGGCGATCTGCTGGTCGAACTCGCGCCGTCGCCCGAACGGTGAGGCCGGCGACGGCGTATGGCGAACCCTTCCGTGCGGGTCGATACTAGGAGGGTCATGATCGCGAGACCGCCATTTCGTTGAATCGGCAGAGCGACGCCGCACTCGATGCGTGGTTTCGCTTCGCGGATGCCGTTCCGGCGCCGCTCTTCGTCGCGACCGCCGCGGGCTCGCTCGTCGCGGTGAACGACGGTTGGCGTGCGCTTTTCGGCGAGCCCGTCGCCGGCATGCCGTGGTTCTCCGCGCTCCACCCGGGCGACGCCGCGCGCGCGTGGGCGGCGGCGGTCGAGGCGCGCGAGCCGTTCGAGAGCCAGGTGCGCTTCCGGCGGGCCGCCGGGGGCTTCGCATGGGCGCACGTGCGCGCGACGGTCGACGAAAACGACGCCGCGCGGCGGCTCTTCGGCGTCGTCGAAGATACGGACGGCAGCCGGCGGGCCGAAGACGAGATGCGCGCCATCCTGCGCTCGATGCCGCAGATCGTCTGGACGGCCGACGCGTCGGGCTCGATCGACTGGTATAACGAACGCTGGTACGAGTACACGGGCCAGACGCGCGCCGAGGCGGCCGGCTGGGGCTGGCAGGCCGTGCACCATCCCGACGATTTTCCGTCGGTCATGCAGCGTTGGCCGCACTCGATCGCGACGGGCGAACCCTTCGAGATGGAGTTCCGCCTGCGCGGCGTCGACGGGCGCTTTCGGTGGTTCCTGACGCGCATCAAGCCCGTTCGTAACGAAGCGGGCGAGATCGTGCGTTGGTACGGCTCGAACACCGAGATCGAAGAACAGGTGCGCACGATCGCGCGGACGCAGCGCATCTCGGAGACGTTCCAGAACATCTTCTTGCCGGCGTCGCTGCCGCAGCCGAGCGACGTCCGCTTCGATTCGATCTACGTCTCGGCCGAACGCGGTTCGCTCGTCGGCGGCGATTGGTACGACGCCTTCGAACTCCCGGACGGCCGGCTCGCGTTCTCGATCGGCGACGTGATGGGCCACGGCCTCCAGGCTTCGGTGACCGTCGGGCGGCTGCGCCAGGCGATCTTCACGCTCGCCTTCGACGAGGACGATCCGGCGGTCGTCCTTTCGAAAATCAACAACGTGCTACGCCGTCAGGAAGAGACGATCGCGACGGCGATCGTCGGCTTCATCAGCCACGACCGGCGCTCGATCCGCTACGCGAACGCGGGCCATCCGCCGGCGATCGTGGCCGCCCCGGGCGAGGCGCCGGCGTTCCTCGAGTACGGCGACGTGCCGCTCGGCGTGCTCGACGGTCTGACGCTCGTGACGCGCGAGATCGCGAACGTGCGGCCGGGGACGCTCGTCGTGCTCTACACGGACGGCATCACCGAGTTCGCGCGCGACATCGACGCCGCCGAAGAGAAATTGATCGCCGCCGTCGCGCGCCGCGTCGGCGACGTGACGTCGGCGCGCCCCGCGCGCGCGATCCTCGCCGACGTCCTCGGCGGCGTCGTGCCGAGCGACGACGCGGCGCTCTTGCTCATGCAGTTCGACGAGGTCCCGATGACCGTTCGCGAGGGCGACGACGCGGCGCAGCTCTCGCGCAAATGGCGCTACCACTCGAGCGACTCGCGCAGCGCGATGGATATCCGGCGTACCGTCATCGCGTATCTGCGGCGCATCGCGCTGCCCGAGAGCGAGCTCGGCGATGCGGAGCTCGTGCTCGGGGAATTACTCGCGAACACGGTCGAGCACGCGCCCGGGCTCGTCGAGATCGATCTCGATTGGAGCGGGCGCCGCCCGCGCCTCGTCGTCTCGGATTCGGGCGACGCGGTCGAGTCGAACGCGGCCCGGCTGCCGGACGATCCGTTCGACGAGAACGGGCGCGGGCTCTATCTCGTGCACGCCCTGGCGCGCGACATCGATACGTCGCCCGCGCCCGACGGCGGAAACTGCATCCGCTTCACGCTCGACATCGATCGGCGCGAAGAGCCCGTTTACGACCGTCGCGCCTAGCAGCGTCGTGCCGGCTGCCGTCGAAGAGCGCGGCATGCAAACGCGATGGATCGACCTCGACGTGACGGGCGAAAAGATGCCCGCCTACGTCTCCGCACCGGACGGCACGGCGCACGGCGGCGTCATCGTGATCCAAGAGATCTTCGGCGTCAACGCGGATATGCGGCGCATCGCGGATCTGCTCGCGGCGACGGGGTTTCTCGCGATCGCGCCCGCGATGTTCCATCGGACGGATCCGCACTTCGACGCGACGCACGACGCCGCCGGTATCGAGAAAGGCCGCGCCGCCGCGGGCCCGCTCTCGTTCGAGCAACTCGAAGCCGATCTCGCCGCCGCCGCGGAACATCTGCGGTCGGTGCTCGGCGACGGCGCGCGCATCGGCACGTGGGGTTTCTGTTTCGGCGGGTCGGTCGCGTATCTCTCGGCATCGCTGCCGTTCGTCGACGCGGCCGTCTCGTTCTACGGCGGCCAGATCGCGAAGGCGGCTTCGCCCGATCGGCCGCCCGCGATCGTCGTGACGGGCGAGATCCACGCGCCGCTCCTGCTGGCCTTCGGCGGCAAGGATGCGAGCATCCCCGAAAGCGACGTCGCGACGATTCGCGAAGCGCTCGAAAAGGCGGGCGCGAATTTCGATCTGCGCGTCTATCCGGGCGAAGACCACGCATTCTTCCGGAGCGGCCCGGAGGGCAACGACGGCTCGCGCGACGTCTGGCCGCGCGTCGAAGCCTTTTTCAAGAAATACCTGACCGCTTCGTAGGCCGGCCTCACCCGGGCCAGGCGGGCGACGTGGTCGCGTAGAGGGCGAGATCCCAGAAGCGGCCGTGGAGGGCGTGGGCGCGCGACAGCGTGCCTTCGTGCCGGTAGCCGAGGCGTTCGGCGACGGCGCGGCTGCGCGCGTTCTCGACGGCGCAGCGAATCTCGAGCCGCTCGAGCGCGAACCGGCGCAGGGCGTGCGTCGTGAGCGCGCGTGCGGCCGCCGTCATGATGCCGCGGCCGCGGGCGGAGGGCGCGAGCCAGTAGCCGAGCTGGGCGCTCCGGTTGCCCCAATCGAGATCGTGCAGTCCGACGGCGCCGACGATCCGGCCCGCCTCGCGGATCGCGTAATCGAAGCCCGTCCGGCTTTCGAACTGCGCTTGCGCGTACTGCGCGTAGCGCCGCGCGTCGGCGAGGGTCCGGGTCGCGTCGATCCAGCCGAGCCACTCGCGCAGCGCCGGCCGTTCCGCTTCCAGAAGCGCGAACATCTCGGCCGCGTCGTTCGCGCAGCGCGGCACGAGCGAGAGCGTCTGCGAGACGGCGAGCGGCGCCGCGCCGAAGTTCACGACGGAACGCCCTCGCGCGCGAGCATCTCCTCGTAGATGCGGTCGACGTCCGCGAGCGTATCGATCTCGCTCGCGCGTTTGTCCGGCCGCAGGCGAACGATGCGCGGGAAGCGCAGCGCGTAGCCGCTTTCGTGCAGCGTACTCTTCTGAACGACGTCGAACGCGATCTCGATGACCGTCGTCGGCTCGACGGCGAGCGTGCGCCGCTGCGCCGCGCCGATCGTGTGGGCGAGAAACCACGCCGTCATCTCCGTGATCTCCGCATCGGTGAGCCCGCTGTACGCCTTCCCGATCACGGCGAGCGACGCGTCGTCCGGCGATCGCCGGACCGCGAAGGTATAGTCCGAAAGCATTTCGCGCCGCTTGCCGTGGCCCCATTCGACCGCGACGACGGCGACGTCGAGCGTCGAGAGCTCGCGCTTGAGTTTGAGCCACCACTTCCCGCGCCGGCCGGGTGCGTACGGCGCGTCGGTGCGCTTGAGCATCAGGCCCTCGCTGCCGCGCGCGCGGGCCGCGTCGAAGATCTCCGCGATCCGTTCGGGCGTCGCGCCCGTCTCGAGCGTCGACCACGGTGCGAGCGCGAGCGACTCGCCCGGCCGCACGAGTTCGGGCAGTTCCGTGCGGCGCTCGACGAGCGGCTCGTCGAGCAGGAACCGGCTTCCGCTCGCGAGCGCGTCGAAGACGACGAACGTCACCGGGATCTCGCGCCGCAGCTCGGCGGTCGGGGCGATGCGCTGCAGGCGCGGCTGGAGGTAGCGGAACGGCAGCACGAGGCCGTCGCGCCGGGCGACGATCTCCCCGTCGAGGATCGCGTCCGGCCCGGCTTCGAGCGCCGCGACGAGCTCGGGAAACGCGAGCGAGAGATCGCTGAACGTGCGCGAGAAAAGGCGCGCGCGGCCACCCGTCACGTGCGCCTGGGCGCGGATGCCGTCGTACTTGTCCTCGACGAGCCACGTGCCCGCGGCGAGTTCGCGGTACGACGATCCGAATGCGAGCGGCGAGGCGAGCATGAAGCCGATCGGCGCGCCGTATCGGATCGCGACCGCATCGAGTTCGCCCGCGCGAGCGGCCGCCGCGACCTCGCCGACGTCGCCCGCCGCCATCGCGGCGCGTCGCACGAGGTCGGCTTCCCGTTCGAACGCGCTCGCGATCGCGTCGAGCACGAGGCCTTCGCGCAGCCCGATCCGCAGATCGCCGAGCAGGATCTTCGCGACGTAGGCCGCCTCGCGGGGATCCGTGCATGCCCGGAACGCCCGCTCGCAGAGCGCCGTGCGCCGCTTGCCGGCCGCTTTGCCCTTCGCCGAGGCGATCTCGTCGAGCAGCGTGCCGAAGGCGGCGGGCGTGAGCGTCTCCGCGAAGAGGCCGAGGCGCCGCGCCGGGCGGACGATCCGCGCGATCGCGTCGCCGAGGTCGCCCGTGGCCCGGTACGCGTTCGCGAGCGAGAGGTCGTCCGGATCCCAGACGATCCGCGCGGCGTCGAGCAACGTTCTGCCGCCGATCGCGATCTTACGATCGTCGTGCGACGGGAGCGGGTTGCCGCTGACGAAACGCGCGGCCGCGCGCAGATTCGGGGTATCGAGCGAAACGAAATACGCCGCCAGGCGTTGGATCTTTGCGGTCTTCGCTGCGAGCGCCGACACGGCATCGCACGTCCGTGCGAAATCGATCACGGAGTACGCGTCCGATCTTCACGAGGTAAAATGGTTAGCGCTCTCTCCCGGCCGTCATCTCGAATCGTCGCTCCGCTCGCCGTCGCGATGTCCTTCGCCGTCGCGGCGCTGCTCGCTTCGCCGGCCGCGGCCCGGGCCGAGAACGTGCCGACGCCCGCGCTCGCCGCGTTCGCCCGCACCTGGGCGACGGTCGACGACTATCGCGCGACCGTGACCGATCAGGAACACACGAACGACGGCTCGCAGACGACGGACACGACGTACCAGTTCCGCTTCAAAAAGCCCGATCTCGCGCGCATCGACGTGATCGCGGGCCGCAACCGCGGCGGCGGCGCCGTGTACCGCGGCGGGGACTCGATCGTCGGCCACACGGGCGGTTTTCTCTCGGCGATCAAGATGTCGATCCCGCTCTCGGACGCGCGCGCGAAATCGCTGCGCGGCGGGACGATCGACCAATCCTCGTTCGGCTACGAGCTGCGCGAGATGCTCGAGACGCCGGGCGTGCTCACCGAATCGCCCGGCCCCGACGCGACGACCTCCGTCGCGCTCGTTCCGCGGACCGCGCTGCCGGACGGCGTCACGCGGATGGTCGTCGATCTCTCGAACGCGAACCACCTTCCCGTGGCGCGGCGGCAATACGTCGGCGACAAACTCGTGAAGTCCGAAACGTTCCGCGACGTGCAGCCCAACGTCGGACTCGCCGAGGGCGACTTCTAGAAGAGCGCGAGCTGCGGATTGCTCTCGAGATACTCGGCGTCGATCCCGAGCCGCTGGAGGCGGTGCGTGAAATCGCGCCAGCCGTGGTTCAGCAGCACCTTCTTCGGCTGCGCGAGCTCGATGTAGCGCAGCAGCGACGGAAAGTCGGCGTGATCGGAGAGCGGGAAGCCGACGTCCGTACCGTGACGGTAGTTCGTCCCGGTCCCGACGACCCAGCCGGTGAGGGCGGCGGTGCGGACGATCTTGCCGCGCACGGCCGCCGGGAGCGCCTTGCCCGACGGCGGCCAGAGCAGGACGCGCGCGCCGTCGAACGTCTTCGCGTCGTACTTTTCGTACGGCGGCATCGGCACGCCCGACTCTTCGTACACGCCCGCCATCGAGGCGATCGCGCCGTGCGCGGCGAGCGGAAGGCCGGCGTTGCCGAGGATCGCCATCGCCTCCTGCGCCTTCCCGAGCGAGTACGCGTAGAAGATCGGCACCGTACCGTCTTCGAGCGCCCGGCGCGCCCAGGCGACCATCGCGCCCGCGACTTCGGCGCGCGGCGGGAAGACGTATTGCGGCCGGCCGTACGTGCACTCCATCAGCACGACGTCGCAGCGCTTGACCTCCGGCGGCTCGGCCGTCAGGGACGGCTCGAGCTTGAAATCTCCCGTGTAGACGAAGCGGCCCGCCGCGCCCTCGATCATCAGCTGCGCGCTGCCGAGCACGTGGCCCGCCGAATAGAGCGTGAGCTCGTGATCGCCCGCGCGCCACGGCTCGTTGTACTCGTGCGTTTCGAACGCGTAATCGACGCCCTCGCGCTTCCCGAAGCGCAGCGCGCACACGCGGGCGTTCGCGCTCGTCGTCACGACGGTGCCGTGGGGGCGCGCGTGGTCCGAGTGACCGTGCGAGACGTAGCAGCGGGATCGGGAACGCATCGAATCGATCCACAGGTCGAGTTCGGCGACGTACAGGGACTTCTCGGCTATCGAAAACATCGGGAGGGAACGCACGTTCGCCGCAACGTCCGCGACCGGCCTGCGGTCTCATAATCGACCGCCGAGGAGAAATCAGCATGGCACGTATCTACGACAATCTCGCCGACACGTTCGGGAACACGCCGCTCGTCAAGCTCCCGCGCTTGAACAAGGGGCTGCCCGGCACGGTGCTCGTGAAGATGGAATCCAAAAACCCCGCCGGGAGCGTGAAAGACCGCATCGGCGTGGCGATGATCGAGGCCGCCGAGCGCGACGGGCGCCTGCGCCCCGATACGGTGATCATCGAGCCGACGAGCGGCAACACGGGGGTCGCGCTGGCGTTCGTCGCGGCGGCGAAGGGCTACCCGATCGTCCTGACGATGCCCGAGACGATGACGATCGAGCGCCGCAATCTGCTCAAGGCGTACGGCGCGCAGCTCGTGCTGACGCCCGGTGCCGACGGCATGAAGGGCGCGATCGCCAAAGCGACCGAGATCCGCGACTCGAACCCCGGCAAGTACTTCATGCCCGGTCAATTCGAGAATCCGGCGAACCCCGAGATCCATCGCCGCACGACGGCCGAGGAGATCTGGCGCGACACCGACGGCACGGTCGACGTGTTCGTCGCGGCCGTCGGCACGGGCGGGACGCTGACCGGCGTCTCGGAAGTGCTCAAAGAGCGCAAGCCCGGCACGCTCTCGATCGCGGTCGAGCCGGACGCCTCGCCCGTGCTCTCGGGCGGGACGCCCGGGCCGCACAAGATCCAGGGTGCGGGCGCGGGCTTCATCCCGAAGAATCTCAATACGGAGATCTACGACGAGGTCATCCGCGTGACGAACGAGGACGCGATCGCGACGGCGCGCCGCGCCGCCCGCGAGGAGGGCATGTTGCTCGGTATCTCCGGCGGCGCGAACATCTTCGCGGCGCTCAAGGTGGCGGCCCGGCCCGAGATGGCGGGCAAGACGATCGTGACGATCGGATGCGATACGGGCGAGCGGTACCTCTCGAACCCGGTCTTCTCCGAACAGGACGCGCAGGTCGTCGAGCCCGCACTCGCCTGACTCGTCGATGAAGGTCTGATGAAAACGCCGCCCGATG
>CAZZZK010000116.1:0-7801 GCA_964658555.1 Vulcanimicrobiota bacterium
GAACCAGCGCGCAACCAGTTATGAGCCGGCCGCTCTACCGCTGAGCTACAGGCCCGGGCCAGGCCGACTTCACCGCCGAACCGTCCCACCCTCCGCGGCCTCGGCGCACGGCACGCGCCCGGAGGCCGCAGGGGCGCCATCCGGCCCGCATAACGTTGGCGCATGTCGCTTGGAGCGGTCTCCCTCCGTGCCGTCGCCGCGCCGCGCACGCGCCGTTCGGCCGTCGTCGCGGCCCTGGTCGGAAACTACCTCGAGTTCTCGGACTTCCTCGCGTTCGCGCTCTTCGCGGTGCCGATCGGGCGGGCGTTCTTCCCGGCCGCCAATCCCGAAGGCTCGCTGCTGCTCGCGCTCGCGACCTTCGGGATCGGCTTCCTGACGCGGCCCCTCGGGGGCCTCGTCCTCGGCGCGTACGCCGATCGCGCCGGGCGCCGCGCGGGGATGATGGTCTCGCTCGTGCTCATGGCGCTCGGATCCGCGGCGCTCGCCTTGACGCCGCCGTTCGCGACGATCGGCATCGCCGCGCCGCTCATCGTGGTCGCGGCCCGGCTCGTGCAAGGCTTCGGCATGGGCGGCGAATTCGGATCGGCGACGAGCTACCTCATCGAGACCGCACCGCCCGGCCGAGCGGCACGCGCGACATCGTGGCAGACGATCACGCAGAGCTTCGCCACGATCACCGTCGGCAGCGCCGCCTTCGCCCTCGAACGCGGGCTGCCGCAGGCCGCGTTCGATGCGTGGGGCTGGCGCATCGTCTTCGCGCTCGGCATCGCGATCGCGCCGGTCGGCGTCTATCTGCGCCGCCACCTGCCGGAGACGCTCGACGAGGCCGACGGAACGAAACGGCGCGCGCTCGTCCCGCGCGATGCCTGGCGCCCGCTCGCGCTCTGCGCGGGGCTCGTCTGCGGCGGCACGGTCTCGACCTACGCGAACACGTTCATGGCGACGTACGCGCAGACGGTCCTCCACGCGGCCGCGGCGATCGGCTCGCTGCTCGCGATCGCGGGCGCCGTCTTCTCCGGCATCGGCGCGTATCTCGGCGCGTGGTGCGGCGACCGGTTCGGCTTCAAGCGCGCGATGAATACGTGGCGAATCGTCTACGTTCTCGCCCTCGTCCCGGGGTTCGTGCTGATCACGCACGGCGCGACGCTGCCGGTGCTGATCGCGACGCACGGTCTGCTCAACCTGCTCTTCGGCCTGACGATCGGATCGATGTACGCGCTGATGGCGAACGCGTTTCCGCGCTTCGAACGCGGGACCGGGCTCGCGCTCTCGTACGCGCTATCGGTCGCGATCTTCGGCGGTACGGCGCAGTTCGCGATGACGTGGCTGATCGCGAAGACCGGCAACCCGCTCGTGCCCGCCTTCTACATGATCGCGGCGAACTGCGTCACGATCGCGGCGACGTGCGCGATCGGGAGCGCGCGCGACGGCGAAGCGGCCGCGTGAGCGCCGCCGCCCTCCGCACACGTCAGACGAACGTCGCGATCTCCTCGAACGCGAGTCGCGGCATCCGTTCGCGGCGGGTCGCGTCGTCGGCGTAGCCGAGGTTCGCGAGAAAGAGCGACGCGAAGCGGCCGTCCGGAAAGAACGCGGCATCGACGGCCGCCCGGTCGAAGCCGCCCATCGGCCCGACGTCGAGCCCGAGCGCGCGCGCCGCGATCAAGAAATACGCACCCTGCAGCGTCGCGCTCGTCGTGCCGACGTCGCGCATCCGCGCGACGCGCTCCGGCGTATCGACCGGCTTCGCAGTCCCCGCGAGACGTTCGAGGTACTCGTAGAATCGCGTGTCGACCGCGACGATCGCCGTCACGGGTGCCGAACGCATCTTCGCCACGTTGCCGGCCGAAAGTGCCGGCTCGAGCCGCGCCTTCGCAGCCGGACTCTCGACGAACGCGAGCCGCATCGGCTGCGCGTTACTACTCGTCGGCGCGAACTGCGCGATCCGCACCACCTCGGCGAGCACGTCGTGCGGGACCGCGACCGGTAGGAACGCGGTCGCCGTCCGCGCACCTTCGAAGAGCGTCGCGAGCGAGAACGCATCGAGCGCGCGCGACCGTTTGCGAGCGACGATCCGTTCCGCGTCGGCGTCGCCCGCGGTCACCGCTCGAAGACCGCCGCTCCGGCGTATTGCGCGGCCGGCCCGAGCTGGAGTTCGATCGCCATCAGGCGGTTGTACTTCTCGACGCGATCGCTGCGCGACAGCGAGCCCGTCTTGATCTGTCCCGCACCGCTCGCGACGGCGAGATCGGCGATCGTCGTGTCGCCCGTTTCGCCCGACCGGTGCGAGATCACGCAGCGGAACCCCGCCTTGTGCGCGAGTGCGATCGCATCGAGCGTCTCCGTGAGCGTCCCGATCTGGTTGACCTTGATGAGGATCGCGTTCGCGCTCTTCTCCGCGATGCCGCGCGCCAGCCGCTCGGTATTCGTGACGAAGAGATCGTCGCCGACGAGTTGCACGCGCGCGCCGATCCGCTCGGTGAGCATGCGCCAGCCCTCCCAATCGTCTTCCGCGAGCCCGTCCTCGATCGAGACGATCGGGAACCGCGAGCACAGGCCGTCGTAGAAATCGACCATCTGCGCGCTCTCGAGAGCGACGTTCCCGGGCGTCGGTGCGTAGCGTCCGTCCGTATAGAATTCGGTCGCGGCCGAATCGAGCGCGATCGCGATCTGCGCTCCGGGCACGTAGCCCGCGCGTTCGATCGCGGCGACGAGCAGGTCGAGCGCATCGTCGAGCGTGTCGAGCGAGGGCGCGTAGCCGCCTTCGTCGCCGACGAGCGTCGAGAGCCCGCGATCGTGAAGGATGGCGCCGAGCGCGTGAAAGGTCTCCGCGCCGTACCGCACCGCTTCCGAGAACGTCGGCGCGCCGAGCGGCACGATCATGCACTCCTGGAATTGCAGCGCGCCCGCGGCGTGCTTCCCGCCGTTGATCACGTTCATCATCGGCACGGGCAAGAGGCTCGCGCTCGGGCCGCCGAGGTAGCGGAAGAGCGGCAAGCCGACGCTTTCGGCCGCGGCGCGCGCGTTCGCGAGCGAGACGCCGAGGATCGCGTTCGCGCCGACGCTGCGCTTATTCGGCGTTCCGTCGAGCTCGACGAGTTTCGCGTCGAGTTCGCGCTGCGACGTCGCGTCGTAACCTTCGAGCGCGGGCCCGAGCAGATCGTTGACGGCCGCGACCGCCTTCCGCACGCCCTTCCCGCCGTACCGCGAGCGATCGCCGTCGCGTACTTCGACGGCTTCGTGCGCGCCCGTCGACGCGCCCGACGGGACCATCGCTTCCGCGACCGCGCCGAAACTCGTCGCGACGGAGACGGCGACCGTCGGATTGCCCCGCGAATCGAGAACCTCACGGGCGAAAACGCTCTCGACGAGCGGCCGGCCGTTTCCACGCAGCGATTCGATCACGTGCGCTGGAATTCAGGCATGGGCCCTCGAGTCCCCCGTGGAACGCGCGCCGGACGAAGGGAGACTCGACATGTCTTGGATGGACCAAATCGGCAAGATGGCGGGCAGCATGTTCGGCAACGCGAGCGAATCCGACACGGCGCAAGCGGCCTCCGATCACGTGCAAGAGAGCGACTCGGCCGAGCTCGCGAGCGATCTGCAGAAGAGCGTGAGCACGATGGATCCGAGCTCGCTCGAGCAGTTCGGCCAGCATCTCCTTCACAGCTTTACCAATAATCAGAGCTTCGACGGCGACGCCGCGACCGCGACGAACGGTGCCGGCACGACCCAGGACGCCGTCGCCGCCGGCGACGGCGGAGCGATCTCGAACCTCATCGCCTACGGTCGCGCGAATCCCGACGTCCTCAAACAGGCCGCCTCCGCGTTCATGCAGCGCAATCCGGGCGCGATCGCGTCGATGGCGCCCGGCATCATCCAGGGCATCATGGGCCGCATCGGCGGCGGCGGCAACGCTCCCGCATCGCAGAAGGACGACGATTCGAACTGAGCGTTCCTCGTCCGCCGTGCCGCGCGGTCCACGCCCGTCTCGGAGCGTACGGATCGACGTCGACTTCGGACTCGAATCGTCCGAAGCCGACGTCGCTCCGAACGCTCTCGCCGGCCCGCCGGCCACGTCGCCGGGACGGGGCTACGACTAAAGCGTTCTACGTACGTCGTGTGCTGCACGCGTGATAGCGCCGTGCGATAAAGCATCGTGCGTTTATGCGTTGAAGCGTTATGTCGTGCGTTAGATCGTTATAACGACGGCTTACGAACGTGATCACCCGGCAACGCGACGAGCGCGGGGAGCGACGTCTCTTTCGGACGATTCAAGTCCGGAAGAGATGTCGCTCCCCGCGCTCCCACGCAAGACGTAGCCCGAGAAGGCGAAGGCAGGTCCCGACGCTACTTCAGATCCGCGTGATCGTCCGGAAACCACAGCGCGATCTCGCGTTCCGCGCTCTCGGCGGAGTCGCTGCCGTGGACGAGGTTGCTGTCGATCGTCGTCGCGAGATCGCCGCGGATGGTTCCGGGTGCGGCTTTGATCGGGTTCGTCGCGCCGATCATCGAACGGCACGCTTCGATGGCATCGGGGCCTTCGATGACGATGGCGACCGTCGGCGCGCTCGTGATGAAGCCGACGAGATCTTTGAAGAACGCCTTCCCTTCGTGCTCGGCGTAATGCCGTTTGGCGAGCGACTCGGGGACCGCGAGCATCTTCAGCGCGACGACTTTGAAACCGCGGCGTTCGAAACGCAGGACGATCTCGCCCGTGAGTCCGCGTTTGACCGCGTCCGGCTTGCAGAGGATGAGCGTGTGTTCCATAGCCATAGCGCCGCGATAGGTACGCGCCGTCGCCGAGTGAGGCCTGGTCGTGTTTGAGATCCGCGAATCGTCCGTCACGGACAGCACGAACGACGATGCGGCGGCGCTGCTCGGTATGACGGAGCACGCGGGCGCGGTGCTCGTCGCGGATTTTCAGCGGGCCGGACACGGGCGTCGCGCGCGTGCGTGGATCGCTCCGCCGGGCAGCTCGCTGCTGTGCACCGCGATCCTCCCGAGAGCGGTTCGGCCGGATGCGCTGTGGGCCGTTCCGTTCTGGACGGCCCTCGGCGTCGCGGACGGCATCGCGGCCGCGACCTCGATTCGCGTCGATCTGCAGTGGCCGAACGATCTGCTCGTCGACGGCCGGAAGGTCGGCGGGATCCTCTGCGTGTCGCGCGTCGCGGGCGATCGGGCGTGGATCGGCTGCGGTACGGGCGTCAACGTCGTCCGGCCCGCGGCCGATCCGGAGCTGGCCGCGCTCGAGCCGCCGCCGGCGTTCCTCTCCGACGTCGCGCCCGCCGTCGAGCGGCGCGACGTTCTCCGGGCGATCCTCGCCGCGTATGCGCGGCGTCTCGAAGGACTCGACGATCCCGCCGGGGTCGCGCGGGCGTGGGAGACGCGCGCCGGGCTCGCCGGAACGGCGTACCGCATCCTCGTCGACGGAGAGCCGCGGCCGTTCGTCGCGAATGCGCTGCGGATCGCCGAGAACGGGGCGCTCGTCGTCGCGGACGGCTCGCGCGAACGTCACATTTCGCTCGCGGACGCCCGCGTTCTGCGGTCGTAACGTTTGTAACGTTTCCGCCTCGGGGACAGCCGTGCAGGAAGGAGATACCTGCAACATGCTGCGCTCGGTCCTGCTGATCACGGAGTCGCGCGACGCCCGCCTCGGCGGTTCGCCGCCGATCGCCTTCGACGACGTCGCGTTACCGTTCGCCGTGTTTCGCAGCCGCGATGCGCGCGTGACGGTCGCGACGCCGGAGGGGACCCCCGTCACGCCCGGGCCGCGATCCGTGCCGGAATTTCTCGCCGGACGGCTCGGGGAAGCGCGGGCCGCGATGCGCGAGACGGTCGCCCTGCGCGACGTCGATCTCGCCGACTACGGCGCGATCTTCGTCACGCACGTCGCCGGCGGTCCGCAGGCGCTCGAAGCGGATGCCGATCTCCGCGCGATCCTCGCCTCCGCGACGACCGCCGAATGCGTCGTCGCGACCGTCGGGAACGGCGCGGCGGCGTTGCTGCACCTCCGCGATCGCCGCAGCGGCGTGCCCTATCTCGACGGGCGGCGCGTGACGGTATCGTACGATGCGGAGCGCGATCCGGAGCGCGAGCGCGCGTTCGCGCGCCGCTTCGAAGAGGCCGGCGCCGACGTCGTCCTCGAGCCCGCCCGCCGGGAACACGTCACCGTCGATTCGACGCTCGTGACGGGTCAGAACCCGTCGTCGGCCGTCGCCGCGGCGGCCATCGTGTTGACGTTTCTCGACGCGTTCCGAGCGCGCCGCACCGCTTAGCGGTTCGCCCGAATCCGCTTCTCGCAGCTCTCGCAGAAATGCGCGAGTTTGTTGTCGGTCTCGTAGATCGAGTGCGAGAAGTGCATCGCGCAGCGCGCGTTAAAGCAGTGCTTGAGGCCGAAGACGTGGCCGAGGTTGTGCACGGCTTCCTTGAGCGTTCGTTGGAAGAGCGTGTTCGCATCGGCGTGCTCGCCGTAGAACTCGTTGCGTAAGCGGTGGAGCGAGATGACGGCGATGCGCTGCTCCTCGTTCGCATCTCCGAAGATGAACTGATGCGACGTCTTGTAGAGGTCGTAATCCGTGATCGCCAGACGCACGTGATCGCGCGCGGTCGCTTCGCCGATGCGCGTGACGAGCGTATTGAAGAACATCTGCTTACGCACGCTGTTGAGCGACGTCTGAGGCACGCGGACGGTCCGCTCGACCAGACACGTGAAGAGGAATCGCTCTTCGAGACAGAGCGCGAGGCGCTCTAAGAACGCCGCGTCGTGCGTGTTGATCGGGACGATGCTGATCTGCCCCACGCGCTCGTACTTAGTTGTCGCCGGACCGCGAACCTGTGCAGCCGCGCGCGCCGCAAATGGGGAACACTGCTGCATGATCGTTGGGATGGGGACCGACCTCGCGGAAGTCGCGCGGTATCGCTTCGGCGAGCAGCAGCTCGCGTGGTTCGCACGTAAGGTCTACACGCCCGAAGAGATGGCGTACGCGCTGCGCAAACGCAACTGGGCCGAGCGCCTGGCGGGTTTCTTCGCCGCGAAGGAATCGGCGCGCAAAGCGTTCGGGCACGCGATCCCGTGGCGCGAGGTCGGCGTCTCGCACGAGCGCAGCGGGAAGCCGATCCTCGTCTTCTCCGGGACGTCGGCGGGCTTGCCCGCGTCGCGCGAGATCGCGGCGATCCATCTGACGATCACGCACACGGCGACGATGGCGAGCGCCGTCGTCATCCTCGAATCCGCACGATGCGCGTCGTAACCGCGCAGCAGATGCGCGACGCGGATGCCGCCGCCGTCGCGCGCGTCGGCGACGTCGCGCTGATGCGCGCCGCGGGCGACGCGATCGTGCGCGCGATGGAGTTCGTGCGGCCGGGCGCGCGGCGGATCGTCGCGTTCGCCGGGCCGGGGAACAACGGCGGCGACGCGTACGCCGCGCTCGCGGTCCATCCGAGCGACGCGGAGCGCGTCGTCTACGCGATGCCCGCGGCGGGGAAGAGTACCGGCCGGCGCGATGCGGAGCGGCGCGCGCGCGACGTCGGCGTGCACACGCAGCCGTTCCCCGCGACGCAGGACGACGCGCGCGTCGCGCTCGAACGCGCGGATCTCGCGCTCGACGGCATGCTCGGCCGTGCCGACAGCCGGATCAGCCCCCGCCGCGCGCTGCCCGCGATCGTCTGCGAGCGCCGTTTCGCCGAGCCGATCGCCACGACCAGCGATGCGCTCGCCGTGCTCGACGATCTCGTCCGCGAGGCGATGGTCGCGCTGGAGGAGCGCCACGGCGGCGGGCGGCGTTTCACGGGCCGGCTCTAT
>CAZZZK010000117.1:0-7785 GCA_964658555.1 Vulcanimicrobiota bacterium
GTGGATCGCCTTGAGGTGCGAGGCTTCCGCCGCGTCCATGATGCCCTCGGTAAGCGTCGGATGCGGATGCATCGAGAGCCCGATATCCTCGAGCGTCGCGCCCATCTCGAGCGCGATCACGCCCTCGCCGATCAGCGATTCCGCCTGCGGCGCGACGATGTGCATGCCGAGCAGGCGATCCGTCTTCGCGTCGCCGACGAGCTTGATGAGGCCGTCGCTCTCGTTCATCGTGCGCGCGCGGCCGCTCGCGGCGAGCGGGAACTTGCCGATGCGAAGCTCGTAGCCGGCGGCGCGGGCCTCCTCTTCGGAGAGCCCGACCGTCGCGACCTCGGGATCGGTGTAGACGCAATTCGGCACGGCGATCGGATCGTACGCGGCCGAGGGATCGCCCGCGATCGCTTCGGCCGCGATCGTGCCTTCCTTCATCGCCTTGTGCGCGAGCAACGGCGCCGACGTGACGTCGCCGATCGCGTAGACGCCGTCGACCGCGGTGCGGCGTCGCGCGTCGACGGCGATGAAGCCGGCCGCATCGGTCGTGAGTCCCGCGGCCGCGAGGTTCAGCGTATCGGTGACCGGCCGGCGGCCGACCGCGACGAGCGCCGTCTCGAAGTCGCGCGTCTCTTCGGCGCCCTTCGTGAACTCGCCCGAGAACGTCGCCGAGACGCCCGCGCCGTGCTTCGCGAGCGAGAGCAGCTTCGTGGAGAGCGCGATCTCGATGCCTTGCTTCTTGAGGATGCGCGCCATCGTCTTGGAGATCTCGATGTCGGTCCCGGTGAGCACCTGCGGCTGCATCTCGAGCACGAGCACCTTCGCGCCGAGGCGCGTGTAGACGGTCGCGAACTCGAGCCCGATCACGCCGCCGCCGATGACCAGCAGCGTCTTGGGAATCTTCGCGAGGCGGACCGCGTCGTCCGAGTTGATGATCGTTTCGCCGTCGCGCGGCCACGCTTTCACGTCGACGGGCGCGCTTCCGGTCGCGATGACGACGGCCTCGTTCGCGACGTACGTCTGCGTCGATCCGTCGCGCTTCTTGAGCGCGACTTCTTTCGGCGAGACGAACGATGCGTCGCCGTAGGCGAACTCGACGCCGTTCGCTTTGAAGAGCGTATTGACGCCGCCGACGTTGGCGTTCACGACGTTGTCGGCGAACGCGGCGACGCCCGCGCGGTCGACGACGGGGGCGCCGACCGTCAGGCCGATCTCGCCCGCCTCGCGGATGTGGCGCGCGACTTCGCCGACGTGCAACAGCGCCTTCGTCGGGATGCAGCCCCAGTTCAGGCAGACGCCGCCGACCTCGTCGCGATCGAAGCACACGACCTTCTTGCCGAGTTGACCGAGCCGGATCGCGGCATGATAGCCGCCGGGTCCGGCCCCGATCACGATGACGTCGACTTGGGTTGCTGCCACGGGTCTTCCCTCTCCAGGATCACGAGCGCACCGAACGGCGCACCGGCCTCTCTTCGCCGTCCGACGCGGATCACCAGCGCGGAGGCCGTCCGCGATGTGTGAGCGTCCGGCGAAAAGAGATCATAGCGACAATAGACTATATTCGAGAGACAATCGTACCGAGCCGCCGTCGAGGATCGTCCGTGATAAAGACGTTATCTCTGTTTTGCTTTTCCGCCCTCGCGGCGGCCCCGGTCGCCGCGCAGGAGCCGGCGCCGTCTCCCGCGCCCGAGGCCGTCCGGCCGGCGAACGCGACGGTCGCGGCTCCCGGAACCGCGCCGGATGCCGTGCCTAGCGGCGTGCCGGACACCGCGGCCGGGACGGAGGTCGTCGTCCCGGGCGGGACGCCGGTAACGGTGCACGTTTCTTCCGAGCTCTCCTCATCGACGATGCACGAAGGCGATCGTTTCGGGTTCACCGCGCTCGACGACGTACGCGTCAAGGGCTGGCTCGTCGTGGCGGCGGGTGCGCAGGGGATCGGCGAGATTGCGACGGTCGAGGGTGCCGGGAATAACGCGCATGCCGGCAAGCTCGGCCTCAAATCCGACTACGTCTACGCCGTCGACGGCGAAAAAGTACGCCTGTCGCAAACGAACAGCGCTGCGGAGGGAGAAGGGGCGAAGGGCAAGGCGTCGACGGCGACGATCGCGTCGTACGTGCTCCTCGGCCCGATCGGCTTATTCGCACACAACTTCGTGCACGGTCACGACGCGCGAATCACGCCCGCGCAACCATTTACGATGTTCGTCGACGACACGGTGCGCGTTATCTCCACGCAGCGCGCCGCGAACGCCGATAATTTCGCGCACTGAAGGGGCGCGGCCGAGCCGCCGGCGCAAGACGTTTCGTCGGCGACGGCATCGACCGGCGAGCGCTCGCGTTCGGCGTGATCGAAGGACGTCGACGAACCGTTCACGTTCGAGCGGCGTAGCGCCGCTCACGATCGACGGCACGACGCCCCGGTCGGACGGTCGAGGTAGCATCCTCGCCGGACGTGAAGCGGGCGCGGGTGATGGGACACTCGCTTACGGGTTCGCTGCTCGCGTGGTTTCGTGCGAGCGGCCGGGAGCGCTTGCCTTGGCGGCGGGATCGCGCGCCGTATCGGATCGTCGTCAGCGAATTCATGCTGCAGCAGACGCAGGTCGCGCGCGTCGTGCCGATCTTCGAGGCGTTCGTCGCCCGCTGGCCGGCCTTCGAGGCGCTCGCCGCCGCGTCGCGTGCCGACGTGGTGCGCGCGTGGCAGGGGCTCGGCTACAATTCGCGCGCGGTTCGCCTGCACGCGCTCGCGAATGCGGTCGTCGAACGCTTCGGCGGTTCGCTGCCGCGCGACGAAGCGACGCTGCTGGGCCTGCCGGGGATCGGGCCCTACACCGCACGCGCGATCGCCGCTTTCGCGTTCGACGCCGACGTCGTCGCGTTCGATACGAACGTGCGTCGCATCGTGCACCGCACGCAGCTCGGCATCGAGTGGCCGCCGCGCGCGAGCGACGCGCGGCTCGCCGGGATCGCCCGCGAGCTCGTCCCGCACGGGGACGGCTACGCGTTTAATTCCGCGCTGATGGATCTCGGAGCGACGCTCTGCACGGCGCGCGCGCCGAAGTGTCTCCTCTGCCCCGTGCAATCGGCATGTGCGGCCGCGCCGATCGATCCCGCGGCGCTCGCCGCGCGCGCGGCGGCGCATGCGGTTCCGCGCTCGCCGCAAGAACGGCTGCGTTTCGAAGAGACGACGCGCTTCGTGCGCGGACGCGTGATCGATCGCCTCCGCGCGCTGGCGCCGGGAGCGCGTATCTCGCTGCTCGATCTGCACGCGGAACTCGCCGGACTCTCCGCGGCGCGCGAAGGCGATGCATTCGATGCGATCGTCGCGAATCTCACGCGCGACGGGTTCGTCACGCGTTTCGGCGACGAGATCGCGCTTACCGACTAGCCGTACGATGCGTCGCGATGGGGTCGCGAAGGAGCACCATGGACATCGTTGCCCGCGCTCGCGCGCTCGTCGCGACGCCCCGCCTCGCCTGGCCGTGGATCGCGGTCGAGCCCGATTCCGGGCAGCGGATCTTCGGCGAGTACGTCGTCCCGCTCGCCGCGATCGGCCCGCTCTGTTCGCTGATTTCGTTCGCGGCGTTCCGGCACCGGCCGGTGCTCGGGGTCGTCGCGGCGCTCGCGTCCTTCGCGAGTTCGCTCGTCTTCGTGTGGGCGGAGAGCCTCATCGTGTCCCGGCTCTCTCCATGCTTCGGCGGGACGGTCGATCGCGTTCGAGCGCTCAAGCTGATCGCCTATTCGTCGACGCCCGGCTGGCTCGCGGGGATACTCCATCTCGTCCCGTTCGCGGGCGCTCTCGCGCTCGTCGTGCGGCTCTACGGGCTGTATCTTCTGCGGCTGGGGATCGGGCCCGTGCTCGGCGTTCGTGACGAGCGCGCGACCGATGCGTTCCTCGTCCTGCTCCTGACGTCGCTCGCGGTCGCGCTCGTGCTCAGCGTCGTCGAGACCTTGATCGTGGCGCCGTTCGTGCTCGCAGGCGTGCTGCATGGTCTCGTCAATGGCAGATGAATCCGACACGCGCTATCGAGCGGCGATCGCGATGCGGTATCCAAGCGGCGATCGCGCGTGGGAAGCCGCGCTATCCGAACCACGCCGGCAGGTCGGCGTAGCGCTCTTCGCGCCACGGGTCGCCGACGTTGTGATAGCCGCGCTTCTCCCAGAAGCCGAGGCTGTCTTCGGCGAGGAATTCGAAGGCGTCGATCCACTTCGCGGATTTCCAGAAATAGCGCTTCGGAACGAGCATGCGGACCGGGCCGCCGTGGACCGGCTCGAGCGGCCGGCCGTCGAATTCGTACGCCACGAGCACGTCGTCGTCGAGCATCGCGTCGAGCGGAAGATTCGTCGTGTACGCGTTCCGCGCGTGCTGCACGACGAAGCGCGCGTCTCCGCGCGGTCGTGCGCGCTCGACGAGCCGCTTGAAGGGGACGCCGCGCCACGTGGTGTCTTTCTTGCTCCAACGGGTGACGCAGTGGATGTCGCCGTGCCACTCGACGCTCGGCTCCGCGCGCAGCTCGTCCCACGTCAACTCGTACGGCGCGTCGACGAGGCCGTAGAAGCGCAGCCGCCAGGCGGCCGCGTCGAAGCGCGGCACGTCGCCGACGTGCAGGACGGGGAAGCCCGTCGTCAGCGTCTGGCCCGGCGGGACGCTCGGATCGTTCGGCTTGAAGGGTGCCATGATGACGTCCGACGTTCGCCCTCCGGCCGGTCCCTCCGCGCCGAAGATCCCGTTTCCGAAAAAGCGGGTCTCGGCCGCCGTCGGGCGCGCGGAACTCGCGCTGCTCGAAGCGGCCTATCCCGACCCGAAGACGGCGCTCGATTTCGTCTCGCCGTTCACGCTGCTGATCGCGGTCATCCTCAGCGCGCAGTGTACGGACGCGCGCGTCAACCTGACGACGCCGGCGCTCTTCGCCGCGTATCCGACGCCCGCGAGCCTCGGCGCGGCGAACCTCGAGGACGTCGAACGTCTCGTCAAGTCGTGCGGTTTCTTTCGCATGAAAGCGAAGAACATCGTCGCCGCATCGCGCGCGATCGCCGAGCGGTACGGCGGCGAGGTGCCGCGCGAGCGAGAGGCGCTCGAAGCGCTGCCGGGCGTCGGCCGCAAGACGGCGAGCGTCGTCCTCTCGGTCGCGTTCGCCGCGTCCGCCTTCGCCGTCGATACGCACGTCTATCGCGTCGCGCACCGGCTCGGGCTCACGCTCGGCACGACCCCGCGGCACGTGGAGGACGACGTCGTGAAGCTCGTGCCGGAAGAGAAGCTTCGCCACGCCCACCACTGGCTGATCTTCCACGGCCGCGAGGTCTGCAAGGCGCCGACGCCGCTCTGCGCGCGCTGCGTCGTGCGCGAGCTCTGCCCGAGCGCGCCCATCGTCGCCCGCGCGCTCGCCGCGAAAACGAAAGCGAACGTGAAAGCGGCCGCATCGAAGAAGAAGGCGCCCGCGGCGCCGAAGCCGCGCTAGAGGCGCAGCGGCCCGAGGTCGTCCAGGTGCGCCGGGCGCGCGAGCTCGGCATCGCGCGCGATCGCCTTCAAGAAGGCGGACGCGGCGAGCGGCCGGCCGTAGGCGGGATCGGTCGAAAGCCGCGAGAGGTTGACGAGCGCCTGCGTCTCCTCCGACGCGTCGAATTGGTACGTGCCGTCGAGGTCGCAGCCGGCGACGGCGACGAGCTGCCGCTCTTCGTCGAGATCGAAGGCGATCCGCAAGCCGTTGAAGCGCAGCCGGATGCGCGGCGGCCCTTCGAGGCGCACGAACGTCATCCGCCCCGCGCCGAGGATGCCGTTGAGGCGTTTCGCACCCGTGGCGAGGGCGGCGCCGAACGCGTCGAAGGCGGCGCGGGCGTCGCTGCCGGGCGCCGCGGCGACGGTCGGCGTCGCCGAATCGAGCGCCGCCTCGACGTCGCGGCGCGAGCGAATTTTCTCGGCCATCGCGACGATCGGATTGACGCGCGGTCCCGCGTCTTCGCCTTTCTCCATGCCGCGCGAGGTTCGCCTAGGAAAGTCTCGCGTCCGTTCGGGACGCGCGCGTTCGGCCGGCCTAATTCTTATCTTCGGAAGGCCTGCCCCCCGGAGCCTCATGAACGCCTTGCGAACCATGGTCGAACAGCAGAACTCGCTCGGCATCGACGTCGACAACCGAGTCGTCTCGGTCATCAACCGCGGCCGCCACGCCGCGCGGATCCCCGATACGCCCGAACGCCAGCGCCTCGAGCGCCAGCGCGGCATCCGGCAGATCGTGTTCGGCGCGCAGGACGGTATCCTCACGACGCTCGGCATCGTCACGGGCGTCGGCGCATCGGGCGATCGCGCGACGATCGTCATCACGGGGTTTCTCGCGCTGCTCGTCGGAGCGTTTTCGATGGGGGTCGGTGAGTATCTCGGCGGAAAATCCGAGCGCGAGGTCGTGCAGAACGCGATCGATTTCGAACGCCGGGAGATGCTCGACACCCCCGATGAAGAGTTCGCGGAGCAGGTCGCCTACTACCGGCTCAAAGGCTTCTCCGATGCGGAGGCGCTCATGATCGTCGAGCGGCTCGAGAAGAACCCCGACATCTGGCTGCACGAGATGGTTCGCGACGAGTTCGGCATCGACGTCCGCGAAGCCGAGGGCGGCGGGCTTCGCGAGAGTTTCGCGATGACGGGCTCGTTCGCCGCGGGCGCGCTGCTGCCGATCCTGCCGTACGCTCTCGGCCTGCCGGTATCGCTCTCGCGCTTCGCCGGCCTCGGGCTCGCGATCGTCGCGCTGTTCGCGATCGGCGCGTATTCCGCGACGCTCAGCGGCCGGTCGAAGCTGCGCAAGGGTGCGGAGATCGTATTCTTCGGGGCGATCGTCTTCGCGATCTCGTACGTCGTGGGCCGCTACGTGCCGGGCCTCTTCGGCCACGGCGCCGTCTCGGTCGGCGGCTAAAAAAAAAGGCGCGTCCCCCGAAGGGCGCGCCTGCCGATGTAGGATCCGCGCTTACGCGTGCTTCTTCATCGTGGTTTTCTTCTTCATCGCCGACGCCTTGTGCATCGACTTCTTCGCGGCGGTCTTGTGCATGGAATGCGCGTGATGCGCCTTCGCCGCGGCCACGTGATGATGGGCCGAGCTCTTCGCCATAGCCGGAGCCGCGAGAAGCGCGACGGCCATGATCGTAACGAACGTCTTCTTCAAATTGACACCTCCCTTCCCCAACGGAAATCTAGTGCCGTTCGTGAGCACGAGCGACCTGACGATCTCTTCAACGCAACTCGGAGGCGAAACGTTCGCTCCGCTGCGAGGATTCGCGAGCGTAGCGGGCCGATGTAGATTTGCGTGAAGAAAGTCGTCGCCACCCCGGAGGCCGCGGTCGCCGATATTCCCTCCGGTGCGTCGCTCGCGGTCGGCGGATTCGGCCTGTGCGGCATCCCCGAGCGCCTGATCTCGGCGCTGCTCGCGCAGGGCGCGTCGGATCTCGTGACCGTTTCCAACAACTGCGGCGTCGACGGCTGGGGCCTCGGCGCCCTGCTCGACGCGAAGCGAATCCGCCGCACGACGGGCTCGTACGTCGGCGAGAACAAAGAATTCGAGCGGCAGTTCCTCTCGGGCGAGCTCGAGGTCGAGCTCGTGCCGCAGGGCACGCTCGCCGAGCGGTTACGCGCCGGCGGCTGCGGCATCCCGGCGTTCTACACGCCGGCGGGGGTCGGGACGCAGATCGCCGAGGGCGGCCTGCCGTTGCGCTACGGGCCCGACGGCGCGATCGCACTCGCATCGCCGCCGAAGGAGACGCGGAGCTTCGACGGCCGCGACTACGTGCTCGAGTACCCGATCCGCGGCGACGTCGCGC
>CAZZZK010000118.1:0-7687 GCA_964658555.1 Vulcanimicrobiota bacterium
ATGATCCGTCGGTTCGTCATCGTGGTTCTCGCTCTCGCATGCTCGCTCGCGGGATGCAAACCCGCGGGCGACTCGCTCGCGGAACGGACCGCGACCCGCGCGCTCGACGCGAGCGTCTTCTCGCGCGGGAACGCGACGCAGGTCGCCACCTTCGTCTCGGGCCGGCCCCAGCGGCCGAAGCCCTACGCGATCGAAAACTTCCTCTACGCGAAACATTGGCTCGTCTGCAAGACGACGCAGCCCGGACTCTTCTCGACCGTCAGCGTCTGCACGCTCGACGACGCCGGCAGAACGTACGGGCGCGCGAACGGTTGGACGTCGGCACCGGGCCCCGCACCGTGCGCCGCGTGCGAGACCTGGAGCGTCCCGATCGCGACCGCGAAGTTGAACGACGTCACCGATATTGCATCGACCGACAAGACGCACGGCACCGCGACGTATCGCTACACTGTGATTCCGAACGAACTCGGCGCGCAACTGGCCGATTGGATGGCGACCAATCCCACGGCGTGGTGCGGCCCGGACGCGCCGGCCGATGCCGATTGGAAGACGCCGCGCGCGGGCGCGGTCGCCTTCGCCTACGGCGACGGTGCGTGGCGCGTCGCGACCCCCGCGGCCGGCTTCGACGCGACGTTCGCCGACACGGCCGCCGCGGCCAAGGCCGATCGGCCGTGCGTCGCGCACTGAGCGCCGCGGCCTAGCGCAGCGAGATCGCGCGAGCGATGAAGACGCCGTCGCTCCAATGCCCCGCCACGAGGACGCGCATCCCGGGCGTCAGCGTCGTTCCGAGCGGCTCGATCACCGTCCGGTTGTCGAGATCGACCTGCGTCGATCGTCCGCCGCCGGTCAGCAGCAGCCGGTACGGCTTGAACTGCGCGACGGTGCCGTACAGTTCGCGCCGCTCGCCGCCGTACGCACGGTAGACGGGGCGCGCGTAGGACGGAGGCGGCGGCCCGTACTGCGGATCGTCCTGCGCCGCTGCCGGGTGCACGCTCGAAGCGAGTGCGGCGAGGAACGCGAACGCCGCGGCTCCGGCGGCGCGACGGAATGACGAGAACGCGAAGCTCATAGCGATGAGATAACACGAACGCTCGTGCGAACGTTCGCACGCTCGGCGATTCTCATCTCGCACCAATCGGGCGGGCGCCGCGAAGGTCTGATCGCGAGCGCGCGAAACGCCGGTCGATCATGGCTCTCTCACGCATCGCGACCGCGCTCGCGCTCTGTTTCGCGTGCTCGTTCGCAGTCGCGGACGCGGCGCCGCCCGAACCCGCATCCGCTCAGGCATCCCCCGTTCCGGCGCCGCAGCGTTTCGTCACGCATCATCGGGCCGTGATCGGCGGCACGTCGATCGCGTACACGGCGACGGCCGGCACGCTCGTCGTCAAAGACGCCAAAGGGCAGCCGGCCGCGAGCGTGTTCTACACGGCGTACGTGAAAGAGGGCGAACGGCCGGAGAACCGGCCGATCACGTTCATGTACAACGGCGGCCCGGGTTCGTCGAGCGCGTGGCTGCACATGCTCTCGTTCGGCCCGCGCCGCGTCGCGTTGACGAACGCCGGATTGACGCCGGCCGCGCCGTACGCGATCGTCGACAACGACGAGAGCCTGCTCGATCGCTCCGACCTCGTCTTCATCGATGCGATCGGAACGGGCTTCAGCCGCATCGTCGGCACGGGGAAGCCCGAGGATTTCTACGGCATCGATCAGGACGCGCGCGCCTTCGCGCAGACGATCACGCGCTACGTCACGCTCAACGACCGTTGGAACTCGCCGAAGTATCTCTTCGGCGAGAGTTACGGCACGACGCGCTCGGCCGCGCTCGTCGATCGGCTGCAGAACGCGGGCATGGATTTCCGCGGCGTCGTGCTGCTCTCGTCGATCTTGAATTTCACGTTCGATCAGACCGAGACGGGCGACGACGCCGCCTATCCGCTCTATCTGCCGACGCAGGCCGCGGTCGCCGCGTATCACCACGCGCTGCCGCAGCAGCCGGCCGATCTGCCGGCGTTCCTCGCGGGCGTGCGCGCCTTCGCGCTCGGCGAGTACGCGCACGCCCTCGCGCAGGGCTCGCGGCTGCCCGCGAGCGA
The DNA here is from genome assembly GCA_964658555.1 of Vulcanimicrobiota bacterium. Lineage (GTDB taxonomy): Bacteria > Vulcanimicrobiota > Vulcanimicrobiia > Vulcanimicrobiales > Vulcanimicrobiaceae > CAZZYZ01. Next base: position 2,091 of record CAZZZK010000118.1, read on the forward strand.
TCGCGACCGGATCGCGACGACGCTCGCCGCGGATACGGGGCTCTCGAAAGCGTTCATCGATCAAGCCGATCTGCGCGTCTCGAACGACCTCTTCGAGAAAGAACTGCTGCGCTCGCAGCGGCGCGTCGTCGGCCGGCTCGACGGCCGGTATCTCGGCATCCCGATCGACCGCGTCGGTGACGCGCCCGACTACGATCCGACCGACCCCGCGATCACGGGCCCGGTAACCGCCGCGTTCAATCACTACGTCCGCACCGAACTCGGCTACAAGACGAACGACGACTATCATACGACGGCCTACGCCGACGTCAACGCCAAATGGGATTTCCGCCGCTCGACCGACGACGGCACCGCGACGAACGGCAGCGACGCCAACGTAATGGGCGACCTCAAGGAGGCGATGACGAAGAACTCGTTGCTGCGCGTCTTCTCGGCGAACGGATACTACGACTTCGCGACGCCGTTCTTCGCGACCGAATATACGCTCGACCATCTGCTGCTCGATCCGGCGCTGACCCGCAACATCACGTACGGCTTCTATCGCTCGGGGCACATGGTCTATCTCGATCCGCTCGCGCGCCGCGCGCTCAAGAACGATCTCGCACGCTTCTACGTTTCCGGTTCGCGCTGAGGCGCGAGGGCCGCTACGAGGCGAGGGTCGCCGGGCGTTTCGCGCGCGGGCGCGCGGCTCTCGCACACGCTTCGCAGCGACGCGCGCGGGCCCGCGGCGCGACGAGTTCGCCGCAGCCGCAGCGGCGCCGTTCGCCCCGCGGCGCCTCTTCGCGGACGGGTCCGGGCTGTCGCGGGACCGCGGCGTAGACGAGCGGCGCGCCCGCGACGACGAGCGGCGCGACGGGATAGCCGTACCGGTCGGGGGCCACGTGCAGTTCGGTCGCGAGCGTCGCGAGGGTGGGAGTCAGGAGCGATGAGTCGACGCCGGATGCCGGCGTCGACATAGCGAGCGCGGGCGTTTCCGAATCGGCCACGCTCGCGCGCTCGATCGTAGCGTTGCCGTCGGCCACGTCCGCACCAACGCGAGGGCGCATGACGAGCGTCACCAGCAGCCCGGCGTTCGCCAGGCCGACGACGCTCAGCGAGAGCGCGGCCCAGGAGATCGTCCGCCGCAGATCGCGCAGCTGCGCCGGAATCCGCGTCGCATCGCGAACGATGGCCGGGATATCGAGCTCGACCTCCGGAGCCGCGACCGCCGCCGACACCGAGGCCGCGACTCGAGATACGGGGGCAGCGACGCGCTGGATCGAGGTAGTCGCTGATTTTTTCGGCAGATAGCCGCTCGCCGTATCGTCCGCGCAGCCGCCCACCGCTACGACTAGCGCCGCGATGCAAAGCGCGCGAAACGTACCCACGAGCATTCTATCGGCCTGCATTCCGCCGTTCGTGACGATTCGTATCGGGATGTGCGCTAGGTCGATACGTTCGATTGCGAGCCCGAATCGAACGTCATCGGGCGACCTTCACGGCGTGATATCGCGCACGTTGTCGGGACCGCGGTGGACCGCCACGCGAACGCGCGTGGTCCGTCCCGGTTGCGGTCGGGGTCCGGCCGCGCCGATCGCGTCGGCGAGGTCGATCGCCGTCGACTCGGACCGTTCGAGAATCATGCGCACGGCATCCCGCTCCGGCGCGACCGGTTCGATCGCGCTCGTTCGCTTACCATAAGGTATAGCCGACATCGGCAACGATCACGGCGCCGGTCATGAAACTCGACGCATCCGCGTTGCCAACGTCAAACTTCGATGCGAGACTTCGTGAAGGAGACGGCCGCGCATGAAGGGCAGGCCTCGAGCGGAATTTCGAATAGCGAAGATAATCGTTGCGGCACGAGCATCTCCTCCGGCGGACCGTCCGCGACGAATTGCCCGGCGCGCATGAAGATGACGCGATCGATCTCGGGAACGACCTCGCCGAGATCGTGGGTCACGAGGATGAGGCCGCGGCCGCGACGCGTGAGATCGCGCATCGCCTCGTAGAGGTCGTGCCGCGCGCGCAGGTCGAGCGCCGTCCCGGGCTCGTCGAACACGAGCGTCTCCGGCTCGTTCACGAGCGCCCGCGCGATGAGCGCGCGCCGCGCCTGTCCCGACGACAGCTCGTCGAACGAACGGTCGGCGAGCGAGGCGATCCCGAGCCGTTCGAGCGCCTCCTCGGCGCTGCGGACCATCGCGGGCGTGACGGTATGGTTTTGCGCGACGCCGAGGCTCGCGAAGAATCCCGACAGCACCGCGCCGAGGACGGTCCCCGACCCCCCGAGGGCGCCCGAGAGATCGTTCGCGACGATACCGAGCGTGCGCCGCAGCTCGGTCACGTTCCAGCGTTCGTGGCCGTGGATGCGCACGAAACTGCCGGGCTGCGCGACGGGATAGAGTTCGCGCGTCAGCAGTTTGAGCAGCGTCGATTTCCCGCAGCCGTTGGGCCCGAGGATCGCGACCCGCTCGTCGCGCTCGATGCGCAGCGACGCGCCGTCGAGCACGCGCCGCTTCTCGCGCAGTACCGTCACGTCGCGCAGCTCGAGGAGCGGCGGCTTCATTCGTCTTCGGTCGTCGCGCAATCGAGCGCGGGTGCGGGCGGCACGACGACCGCGGGACGCCCCGCGAAGAAGCCGTCGACGTCGCGCATGACCGCGTCGAACTGCGCGCGCACGCGAGCCGCGTAGGCGCGCGTCGCCGCGTTCGGCGGACCGTCGCCGCCCGCGAAGCCGATCCCCTCGACGTTCTCGCGCAGCTTGCCGGGAGCTCCGATCGAGTCTTCGTCGTTATGGTAATCCGCCGTCAGCTCGCCGCGCAGCTCCGTCGCGCGCGCGAGCGTCGCGGCCTCGCTCGCGCCGCCCTTACGCGCCGCGGCGATCGTCGCATCGAGTTTGTTCAGCGCCGTATCGATCGCGGAGAATTCGGTCGTCGCCTGCGTCGCGAGATCGAACGCGGCGCGGTGATCGGCGGCCGTCCACGAGGTTCGCGGATCGCCGAATACCGTCACCGAGGAATCGAGCGTCTTCCCGCCGGCGACGAGTTCGAGCGTGTACCGGCCCGGCACGACGTACGGCCCCGTGCGCGGGCCCTTGTATTTCTCGCGTGCCGCGCCGTTCCAGCGAACGGGGCCGTCCTCGCGCAGATCCCACGTCGTGCGGTTGATCCCGGCGAAGTTCGTGACGAACGGAACGGGCTTCTTCTCCACGCAGCGATCGCCCGCGATCGTGCGGACGAGACGGTGCGTCGCGTCGTAGACGCGAACGATCGGCCGCGCGGCGGGCGTCCGCTGATAGAACGAGAGCAGCGCGCCGGCCGGCGGATTCTTCGCGAAGAAGATCGTGTACGTCCCTTCGTGATCTTCGTGTTGGCCGAACTCGTAGGCGGAGCGCGGCGCGAAGAAGGCCGCTCCCGCGCGTTCCGCATCGGGCAGCTGCTGCACGGGCGCGAGATCGTCGAGAACGTAGAGCCCGCGGCCGTGCGTCGCGAGCAGCAGGTCGTCGAAGCGCGGCTGGATGCGGATGTCGAACACGGCCGCGGGCGGCAAGTTGAGATCGAACGGCCGCCAGTGCGCGCCGTCGTCGTACGAAAGATAGAGCGACCGCTCGAGACCGACGTACACGAGATGCGGATTACGCGTATCGGGGCGGATCGCGCGCGCCGGCTGGTCGGCCGGCAGACCCGCCGAGATCGACGTCCAGTGCGCGCCGCCGTCGTGCGTCGCGAACGCGTACGGCGACGGATCGCCGAGGAGGTGCCGATCGTAGACCGCGTACGCCGTCCCGGGGGCGAGCGTCGACGGCGCGACGATCTCGAAGCGGCCGTCCGGAAGCAGGCCGGGCGGCGTGACGTCGCGCCAGTGCGCGCCGCCGTCGACCGTGCGCCGGATGAGGCCGTCGTCCGTGCCGACCCAGATCTCGCCGCGGCGGAGCGTCGAGCCTTCGATATCGAGGATCGTGTTCGTGTACTCGGCCCCCGAGACGTCGAACGCGAGCGGCCCGCCCGAGGGCTGCTGATGCGACTTATCGTCGCGCGTCAGGTCGGGGCTGATCGCGCGCCACGTCCGCCCGCGGTCGGTCGTTTCGAAGACGACGTTTCCGCCGTACCACACGCGGTGCGGATCCCACGGCGCGAACGCGATCGGCGAACTCCAGTTGAAGCGATAGCGCGCTTTCGAGAGGTCGAACGCTTCCGCGGCGAGCCCCTGATACGGAGCGATCGACGTGTTGCGGCGCGCGAGCCGGTCGTAGAGCGAGAGGTAGCCGTCCTGCGAATCGGTGTAGACGAAATTCGGATCGGTCGGGTCCGGCCACGACCAAACGCCGTCGCCGCCGACGACGCTCTCCCAATCGCGGTTGGGCGTGCCGTCGGGATTGAGCGCGTTCGAGGGTCCGCAGAAGGCGCTGTTGTCCTGCAGCGAGGCGCAGAGCCGGTACGGGGTCTCGTCGTCGTAGCCGACGTGATAGACCTGGCCGATCGGCACGTTCTCGAAGAACGACCACTGCTCGCCGTCGAGCGAGAGCGCGTAGCCGCCGTCCTCGCCCGCGATCATCCGCTTGGGATCGTTCGGCGCGATCCAAAGGCTGTGGTAATCGACGTGCACGCCGTCCGCGATCGAGGCGAACGTCTTGCCGCCGTCCTTGCTCTCGGAGAGCATCTCCGAGATGCCGTAGACGTGGTTCGCATCCTTGGGATCGACCGCGACGTGCGAGAAATAGAACGGCCGCTGATCGACGAGCGTGTCGTGCGAGATCATCCTCCACGTCGCGCCCGCGTCGTCCGAGCGCCAGAGGATGCCGTCCTTCGACTCGATGAGCGCGTAGACGCGCTTCGGATCGCTCGGCGCGACGGCGAGGCCGATGCGTCCCGTCGCGCCGGCGGGTAGGCCGCGGCCCGCGAGCCGCGTCCACGTCGCCCCGCCGTCGGTCGACTTGAAGAGCCCGTCGGCCGGACCGCCGCTCGTGAACGTCCACGGCCGGCGGCGGAACTGCCACATCCCGGCGTACATCGTCCGAAAATCGTTCGGATCGACGGCGAGATCGCTCGCGCCGCTTTCGGGGCCGATGAAGAGCGTCTGCGTCCACGTCTTGCCGCCGTCGGTCGTGCGATAGATGCCGCGATCGGACGAGTCCTTGAAGAGATCGCCCATGGTCGCGACGACGATGCGCTTGGGATCGTGCGGGTCGATCGCGATCTTCGAGATCTGCAGCGTCTTCTCGAGACCCATCGCGGTCCAGGTCTTGCCGCCGTCGCCCGAGCGGAAGATGCCGCCGCCCGCGATGACGTCGTTGCGCGGATTGGTCTCGCCCGTCCCGACCCACACGACGTTATCGTCGCTCGGATCGATCGCGATCGCGCCGATCGAGGCGATCTTCTGCTTATCGAAGACGGGGCTCCACGCCATGCCGCCCGTCGTCGATTTCCACACGCCGCCGCCGCCCGCGCCGAGATAGTAGAGCTTCGGATCCCGTGCCGAGCCGACGACCGCGGCGACCCGGCCGCCCGCGAGCGCGGGGCCGACGGCGCGCCACGCGAGGCGGTTGTACGGGGCGACGGGAGCCGGCGTCGGCGATTCGCTCGCGGCCGGGCTCGGCACGGCGTTCGGCTGCGGGCTCG
>CAZZZK010000119.1:0-7640 GCA_964658555.1 Vulcanimicrobiota bacterium
CGTCGTCTTGTCGAGCGATCGCGGGAACGACCTGCGATAGGCTACTTGTCGCGATCGATAGTGCGAAAATGACGAGACGACTCGGTCGCATGGGCGTTCGGTTCGTATCGATGCGACGCCGGACCCACAATGGAGCGATCGGAGGCGACGTCGCTTCAGGCGTGAGCGGCTTTTTACGTCGTTAGGTTACGGCTGCGACTCTTCGCTCGGCCAAGTCCATGCATACCAGACGATCAGCGCGGTAAGGGTCGCCTCGATAACGCCGAAAAATATGTAAAACAGCCACGCCCCGAGCAGACCGACGAGAATGACGATCGTGTAGGCGATCCCTAAAAAAACATTCAGCGCGCGATTCGGGCGCGGCCGGAGTACGAGCGATACGAATACCATGATGCTCGGAATCGCGACCGACAGCGAGGCGGCCAGCAATCCGGCTTGGGTGCCGATGAATCCCGCATGTCCGGAAACGATCTCCGCTACGGTCTGCTTTCTGAAAAAGCCGAAGAGATCTCCGTAGATATACAAGAACATCGTCGAAGCCCAAAGCGCCGAGAGTTTCAGCTTCACATGGACCCTCGTGTCGCTGAGCGAGGCCGAGTTCTTTTTATTCAAGAGCACGCCCCAGTCTTCGGAGGTCGGGAGGTGGATATCCGTGAGGCTCGAGCGCGAACGCTTCGTAAGCGATAGCCGAAATCGACTCGAAAGGTTTCGAAACGTTCTCGGCAATCGGCCCGATCGGTACGGGACCGCTCGGTGCGAAAAAAACCGTCGCGTGAAAGCGACGGTCCCTTCGATGCCATGCATCCGATGGATGCGATGTGCTCGCTCGTGCGACTCAGCTCGTGCGCGAGGCCGCCGTTTTTTGCTTCGAGCGCATCCACGGCATGAGGTCTCGCAGCTTTTGGCCGACGGCTTCGATCGGGTGCGAGCTCCACGTCTTGCGAAACTCGTTGAACTTCGGCTTGCCGGCGGCGTGCTCGGCGACCCACTCTTGCGCGAAGCGGCCGCTCTGGATGTCGTCGAGTATGCCCTTCATCGCGACCTTCGTCTCGGGCGTGATGACGCGGCTGCCGCGCGTGTAATCGCCGTACTTCGCGGTGTTGCTGATGCTGTCTCGCATGCCTTCGATCCCGCGCGCGTACATCAGATCGACGATGAGCTTCACCTCGTGCATGCATTCGAAGTACGCCATCTCGGGCGCGTAGCCGGCCTCGGTGAGCGTTTCGAATCCGGCGCGCACGAGCGATGTCAGGCCGCCGCAGAGCACGGCCTGCTCGCCGAAGAGATCGGTCTCGCACTCTTCCTTGAACGTCGTCTCGAGGATGCCCGCGCGCCCGCCGCCGATCGCCGACGCATACGCGAGCGCGACCGCCCGCGTGTCGCCCGCGGGATCCTGCGCGACGGCGATGAGGCACGGCACGCCGCGGCCCGCTTCGTATTCCGAACGGACGAGGTTGCCCGGCCCCTTCGGCGCCGCCATGAAGACGTTCGCGCTCGCGGGCGGCGTGATCGTGCCGAAGTGGATCGCGAAGCCGTGTGCGAACGCGAGATACGCGCCCTCTTTGAGATGCGGTGCGATCGAGCGGAAGAAGATCGCGGGCTGCTCTTCGTCGGGAGCGAGGATCATCACGACATCGGCGCGCGCGACGGCTTTCTCGACGGTCTCGATCGCGAGGCCGTCCTCGGTCGCGATCGGCCGCGACGGCGAACCCTCGCGCAGACCGATGACGACGTCGCACCCGGAATCGCGCAGATTTCGCGCGTGCGCGCGGCCCTGGCTGCCGTAGCCGACGATCGCGATCGTCTTGCCGGAGAGCTTCTCGGGGTCGGCGTCGCGGTCGTACATGGCGTTCATCGGGACATCTCCTTATCGTCGTTGAGCAAGCGCGTGAGTTGCGCGTCGAGCCGCCGCAGCGCATCGGGTGCGCCCGTGAAATCGATCGTCGCGTGGTAGTATTCGGAACCGGCGTGAACCTCGACGCGCGTGTACGCGCAGCCGAGGCGATTGGTGAGCCCGACGACGCGTTCGAGAAGGCGCCAATCGTTCATCACGAGGGAGAGCGTCATCTCGGCTACGCCGGGATCGCTTCGGGGGTCTTCTCCATCGCGTCGTCGGCGGTGAGGCCGGGCGGGATGAGCGGCCACACGTTCTCCGTCGCGTAACACGCGCAGTGCAAGAGCGCGGGCCCGGGCTCCGCGAAGAAGCGTTCGAGCGCGTCGCGCAGTTCGCCCGGATCCTCGACGCGCTCGGCGTGCAGCCGATAGCCGCGCGCGATCGCGACGAAATCCGGATTGTCGGAGAGATCCGTGTGCGAGTAGCGGCCGTCGAAGAAGAGCTCCTGCCACTGCCGGACCATGCCGAGCCGCTGGTTGTCGATCAGCAGGATCTTCACCGGCAGCTTGTAGCGCCCGAGCGTCGCGAGTTCGGGTAGCGTCATCTGGAAGCCGCCGTCGCCGACGATCGCGACGACCGTCCGGTCGCGATGCGCCATCTGCGCGCCGATCGCCGCCGGGACGCCGAAGCCCATCGAGCCCAGGCCCGCCGAGGTGATGAAGTTGCGCGGGTGGGTCGCGCGCTGCCGCTGCGCGGCCCACATCTGATGCTGCCCGACGTCGGTCGCCACGATTGCGTCGTTCGGGAGAGCGGCGAAGAGCGCGCCGATCGCATCGGTCGCGGAGAGTTCTCCGTGCTCGGAACGATCGGTCGGCAGCGGTCCGCCGAGCGCGCGCGCCTCGGCCGCCCAGGCCTCGAACGTCGGCATCGGCGTGCCGCCGGCCATGCGCTGCACGAGCGCGCCAAGCGTGCGCCGCAGATCCCCGCGCAGCGCGATCTGCACGGGGACGATCTTGCCGAATTCGGACGCGTCGATATCGGCGTGGACGATCTTGGCCTTCGAGGCGAAGCGGTCGGGCCGACCGGTCACGCGATCGTCGAAGCGCATCCCGAGCGCGAAGACGACGTCCGCCTCCTGAACGGCGCGATTCGCGGCCTTCCAGCCGTGCATGCCGAGCATGCCGAGGAAGTTCGGATCGCCCGGAGCCGCGCACCCGAGGCCGTTGATCGTCGACGCGTACGGCAGCTTCAGCATCGAGCAGAACTCGCGGAACACGTGCGTCGCGTTCGCGCTGCGCGCGCCGCCGCCGACGATCGCGACCGGACGCTTCGCGTCGCGTAGGAGATCGAGCGCCGCGGCGATATCGAGATCGTGCGGGCGTTCGCTCGCCGCGCTCACGGGCTGGGCGGCGTTGAGATCCATCTTCGGACAGGCCGCCTTGAGTACGTCGTTCGGGATGTCGACGAGGACTGGGCCGGGCCGCGGACCGCGCGCGACGCGGAATGCGGCGCGCAACGTCCGCTCGAGATCGGCGACGTCGCGAACGCAGACGCTGCGTTTCGTCGCCGAACCCATGATCGACGTGACGTCGGCTTCTTGAAAGCCGTCCGTGCCCATCAGCGTCGTGCGGACCTGGCCCGTGATCGCGACGATCGGAATCGAATCCATCTGCGCGTCGAGGATCCCGGTGACGAGGTTCGTCGCGCCGGGGCCCGAGGTCGCCATGCAGACGCCGACGCGGCCCGACGCCCGCGCGTATCCGCCCGCCGCGAACGCGGCGCCGGCTTCGTGCCGGGTGAGGATGTGCTCGATGCGATGGTCGTACATCGCGTCGTAGAGCGGCATGATCGCGCCGCCGGGGTAGCCGAACACGACCTCGACGCCTTCGTCCGCGAGGACGTCGAGAACGAGTTGTGCGCCCGTGGAATCGGCGGTGGACACGGTCAGGCTCCCATCACATGAAAAAAGCCTTCCGCCGGTTCGGCGGAAGGCTTCGCGCTTTTCGTTACGCGAGCTATCAGCGCCGAACCGAAGGTTCGCGAAGAAGGCTGACGACGACGAGAATTCGGCGGAACATCGTACGCCCTTTGTACCGTGGCGCACCGGGCGCTGTCAACGCGCGCGCGCCGAATCGGCAAAGCTGTTCGCATGGTGAAAACACGGCCGCTTGACGATGTGAGAACGTGCGTGCTACTTTTCAGCTATGTCTGGCCGGTCGCAGCTCGATGCGCTCCTTCTTCGCGGTACGCCCCTCGCGTAGTCGCTCCGGCGCCATCTGCTCTGATTCGATCGGGGCCCGCCGCGAAAGCGACGGGCCCCGATGCTTTTCCCGGGAGCTCATCCATGCCATCGATGCCGATCCATAAGTACCGACCGTTCGAACCCGTTCCGCTCGCCGACCGGCGCTGGCCGGCGCGGACGATCGATCGCGCTCCGGTCTGGTGCAGCGTCGATCTGCGCGACGGCAATCAGGCCCTCGTCGAACCGATGGGCGTCGAGCGCAAGCAGCGGCTCTTCGATCTCCTCGTCAGACTGGGTTTCAAGGAAATCGAGGTCGGCTTCCCGTCCGCGTCGCAGCCGGATTTCGAATTCGTGCGGCGGCTCGTCGAAGCCGGCCGCATCCCGAGCGACGTGACGATCCAAGTCCTCACGCAGTCGCGGCCCGACCTCATCGAGCGCTCGTTCGCGGCGATCGCGGGCGCGCGCCGCGCGATCGTCCACGTCTATAACTCGACGTCGACCCTGCAGCGGCGCGTCGTCTTCGGCCTCGACGAGGACGGCATCGTCGACATCGCGGCGCGCGGCGTGCGGCAGATCGCGTCGCTCGCGAAGCGGACGCGCGGCACGGAGATCGTCCTCGAATACTCGCCCGAGAGTTTTACGGGGACGGAGCTTCCGTTCGCGCGGCGCATCGCGGAGGCGGTCGCGGAGATCTGGCAGCCGACACCCGAACGGAAGATGATCCTCAACCTGCCGGCGACGGTCGAGATGGCGACGCCGAACGTCTTCGCCGATCAGATCGAGTGGTTCGATCGCAACGTCGCGGGCCGCGAGAGCATCGTCCTCTCCGTGCATCCGCACAACGATCGCGGAACCGCCGTGGCGGCGGCCGAATTCGCGATCATGGCGGGCGCCGAGCGCGTCGAAGGGACGCTGTTCGGCAACGGCGAGCGCACGGGAAACGTGGACCTCGTCTCGCTCGCGCTCAATATGTTCTCGCAGGGCGTCGACCCCGAGCTCGATCTCGCCGACATTCCGGCGATCGTCGAGACGGTCGAATACTGCAATCGCATGCCCGTCGGCGCGCGCCATCCGTACGGCGGAGAGCTCGTGTTCACGGCCTTCTCCGGCTCGCACCAGGATGCGATCAAGAAGGGCTTCGCGGCCCGCGAGGCGCGCGGCGACGTGCTCTGGGAAGTTCCGTATCTGCCGATCGATCCCGCCGACATCGGCCGTTCGTACGATGCGGTCGTGCGGATCAACAGCCAGTCGGGGAAGGGCGGCGTCGCGTTCGTGCTCGAGAACGACCACGGCTTCGCGATCCCGCGCGCGATGCAGATCGAGTTCGGAAAGCACGTCCAGCTGCTTTCGGAGAGCTCCGGCGGCGAAGTGACGTCGCTGCACGTCGTCGCGGCCTTCGAACGCGAATATCTCGTAAACGAGCCGCTCAAACTCATCGAGGCGCATACCGCCGACGACGGCGCGGGACGCTTCACGATCGAGGCGAGCATCGCCGATCGCGGCGGTGTGCGGACGCTCTGGGGCACCGGCAACGGGCCGATCGACGCGTTCGTAAGCGCGCTCGGCCGCGATCTCGTCATCGAGCTCCAGGTGCAGAACTACAGCGAACACGCGATCGGCTCGGGCTCGGGCGCGGCCGCGGTCGCGTACGTCGAACTCGTCGTCGCCGGCAAGACGCATTTCGGCGCGGGCCGCGATCGCAGCATCGTCACGGCGTCGCTGCACGCCGTCGTGTCGGCGATCAATCGCGCCGTGCGCATCGATAATCTCCGCGCGAGCGGTTTGCACGCCGAACGGAACGCCCCGATCGAATCGACGCAGAGGATGGATGATCGTGCCGCAGTCGCTCTTTGAGAAGGTTTGGAACGCTCACGTCGTCGAGGAACTGCCGGGCCGCAACGCCCTAATCTTCGTCGATCGCATCGTGGCGCACGAGATCACGACGCCGCAGGGTGCGCTCGAGATCGAGCGCCACTACGAGGATAGGCTCTTCGACGCGGGATCGATCGTCGCGATCAACGATCACGTCGCGCCCGCGAAGGACACGGAGACGGCGATCCAGGCGAAGGTGCTGCGCGACTGGGCGAAGCGCCATAAGATCGCGCTCTACGATCTCGGAAGCAACGGCATCTGTCACGTCGTCGCGCCGGAGCGCGGCTACGTGGAACCCGGGATGACGGCCGCCTGCGGCGATAGCCACACGTGCACGCTCGGCGCATTCGGTGCGTTCGCGCTCGGCGTCGGCTCGACGGCGCAGGGCGGCGCGATGCTCGCCGGCTGTCTCGTGCTGCAGCGGCCGAAGGCGATGCGGATCGTCGTCGACGGCACGCTCGGCCACGGCGCGACCGCGAAAGATCTCGCGATGCACGTCATCGCGACGCTCGGCTTCAAAGGCGGAACGGGCTACGTGCTCGAGTACTCCGGCACGTGCATCGACGCGATGTCGATGGACGAGCGGATGACGCTCTGCAACATGGCGATCGAAGCGGGTGCGACGACGGGGATGTGTCCGCCGGACGAAACGACGTATTCGTATCTGCGCGGCCGCGAGAATCAGCCGACGGGCGAGGCCTTCGAGGCGAAGGTCGACGCGTGGCGCACGCTGTTCGCCGATCCCGACGCGACGTACGACCGCGAACTGCACATCGACGTGACGCCGCTGCGGCCGCTCGTCTCGTGGGGGACGAATCCGGGCGAAGCGGTTCCCGTCGACGCCGTCGTTCCGGCGGATGCCGACGACGCGTCGCTGCGCTACATGGATCTCGCGCCCGGCGTCGCGATGCGTTCGCTCGGCCTCGAGCAAGCCTTCATCGGATCGTGTACGAACGCGCGGCTCTCCGACCTGCGCGCGGCCGCCGAAGTGCTGCGCGGCCGGACGGTCACGATCCCGACGATCGTCACGCCCGGATCGCAGGCCGTCAAACGCGCCGCCGAACGCGAGGGTCTGCACGACGTCTTCCAAGACGCGGGCGCGCTCTGGACGCATTCCTCGTGCGGACCGTGCCTCGGTATGTCGATGGGCGTGCTCGCGCCGGGCGCGCGCTGCATCTCGTCGACGAATCGCAATTTCCCGGGCCGGATGGGTGCGGGCGGCCGCGTCCACCTCGCGTCGCCCGCGGTCGTCGCCGCGAGCGCCGTGCTCGGCCGGATCGGCACGCCGGACGAACTCGAGAGCGTCACGGCCGGAGCGAGCGCGCCGACGTCCGCGAACGCCGCCGGAGCCGGCGTATGATCGTCGAGGGCGGCGTGTTGCCGGTCGACCGCGCCAACTGCGATACGGATCAGATCATCCCCGCACACTACCTGACGGGCATCGAGAAGACCGGCCTCGGCAAGCACCTCTTCACCGGGATGTCGGGCGGCGCCGAGCTGCTCGCCGCGCATCCGGACGCCGCGATCGTCGTCGCGCGCGAGAATTTCGGTTGCGGCAGTTCGCGCGAACACGCCGCCTGGTCGCTCGTCGACCGGGGATTCCGCGCCGTCGTCGCACCGAGCTTCGCGCGCATCTTCCTCGAGAACGCGTACAACAACGGCGTCGCGCCGATCGAGGTCGACGCGGCTGAG
>CAZZZK010000120.1:0-7636 GCA_964658555.1 Vulcanimicrobiota bacterium
CCGCGCCGTCAGCATCGATGCGGCGCGGCCGATACACCGTGGGTGGCGTATCTGCTCCGACCGGAAGGCGTCCGGATCCGGGCGCTCGACGGCATCCGGGCGATCGCGATCGCGCTCGTAATCGTCGGCCACGGCCTGGCGACGGCGCATCCGAACGCTGCGGTCGAGACGGGCGCGATGTTTCTCGGGAACTCCGTCTTCGGCGTCGAGCTCTTCTTCGTGCTCAGCGGCTATCTCATCGCATCGCTCCTGATCCGCGAACTCGACGCGACCGCGACGATCGACGTTCGTCGGTTCTACGTGCGCCGCGCCCGCCGCATCCTACCGCCGTTCTACGTCTGGCTGACGGTCGTCGCGGCGCTCTGGGCCGCGGGACGCGTCAACCTCACGCCCGCGGAACTCCTCGGCGCGGCGACGTTCACGTTCAACTATCAGGCTCCGCCGCATTACTGGTGGCTCCGCAATACGTGGTCGCTGTGTATCGAGGAACAATTCTATCTCGTTTTTCCCGCGCTGCTGCTCGCGTTCGGATATCGCGGCGCACTCGTGCCGCTCGTCTGCATCGTCGTGCTCGAGCCCGTCGCGCGGGCGGTCGCCTGCGGGTTCGATCCCGACCGGGTCCTGCCCGTGCTCTTGGATACGCACCTGCGGATCGACCCGATCGCCTACGGCTGCATCATCGCGATCGCGATCCGCCGCGAGCGAGTCGTGCGCTGGCTGCGCGAACCGGTCGCGCGCCGGTGCGCGCTCGTCGCCGTCGCCGCCGGCGGCCTCCTCGTGCCTATTTTGAACACGACGTACCATCTCGCGTTCTACTTCTTCGCCGGCATCTCGGTCGAATGCGCGAGCGCCGCGATGATCGTCGCCTACGTGCTGGCGAACCCGCAGGGTCGAACGTCGCGCATCCTCTCCGCCGCGCCGCTCGCGTTCGTCGGTACGATGTCGTACAGCCTCTATCTCTGGCAGCAGCCGTTCATGACCGCGCTCGATCCCGTCCCGTTTCCGCTCAATCTCGCGGGCGCGTTCTTCTTCGCGTGGGCGAGTTTCACGCTCGTCGAGCGGCCGATGGCCGCACTCGGGCGGCGCCTCGACGCCCGCGGCGCGACGCGGCGCGCGGTCGCGTCGCCCGCGGCGCCGTAGCGGCTAGAACTGTGCGAGGAAATCCGTGACGGCGCCGACTCCGACGCCCGCGCGGCCGAGCCGCTTCGCCACGGCGTTGCGATCGCTCGGGGGTGCCGCGGCGATCGCTTGCGCCCCGGCCTCGCCGCGCACCATGACGACGTCGGCGCCGGCCGGCACGAGCGCCGATTGGTACGGTGCTAAACGAAGCTCGCGGCCGCGGATGTCGACGTCGATCGGGCGGTCGAGAGCGAAGAGCGCGAGCGGCATCTCCTCGAGATCGATCCCGCGATAGCCGGAATCGAGCGAGATGCGCTCGACCCAAAACTTCTCGTCGCTCACGAGGACCGTACGCCGAAGACCGTCGAGATCGAAGCCGATCGGTCGCAGCGCGCCGCCCGTCGACGCGCCGAAGTCGAGCACGTCGGCCGCTTTCTCGACGTGCAGTTCCCGGGGGGTTCCGTCCGGCCCGGGCCGATCGTAGTCGTAGATCCGGTACGTCAGGTCGCTCGCCTGCTGGACTTCGAAGAGGACGATGCCGGCGCCGATCGCGTGCAGCGTGCCCGCCGGAAGGTGGAAGACGTCGCCCGGACGCGCGGGCACGTAGCGCAGGAGCTCGTCGAGCGTCCCCGCGGCGAGCCGTTCGACGTATTCCTCGCGACTCGTCGCGCGGTTCCAGCCGAGCACGATGCGCGCACCGGGTTCCGCTTCGAGCACGAGCCAGCACTCCGTCTTGCCGACGCGCTGCCCCTCGACGCGCCGCGCGTACGCATCGTCCGGATGCACCTGCACGGAGAGCGCCCGGCGCGCGTCGATGATCTTCGTGAGCAGCGGGAACGTTTCGGCCGGGTCGGCGCGACCCGTCAGCGCGCGCCCGAGCGTCGCGCGGAGCTCCTCGACGGTCGCGCCCGCGTAGGCGCCGTTGCCGATCCGGTTCCCGTCCCAGCATTCCCACGACTCGCCGATCGCGGCGTTCGGATCCGCACGCTTCCCGTAGCGCCGGACGAGCGCGTCGCCGCCCCAGATGAGCTCGCGTTCGAACGGCTCGAGGGCGAGCGGATAGATGTCGTTCACCCGCCCGTTCTTCCGCCCGCGGCGCTCCGGCAACTCCCCGACGAGAAGTTCGCGCGGCCCGTCGCGAAGAGGGGGGCGTGCTCAGCGCCGACGTCGCCTTCCAGAACTGCGCCAACCTCGCGGCCGCGGCGAACGCGCGCCTCCCGCCGTACATCACGTACGACGTGACGACGCACGTGACGGCACCCTCGCTCGGCCGCGACCGCACGATCCTGCGTACCGTCGACGTGCGCACGCGCGACGATCTCGCCGTCCTCCACGATCTGCCGGCCGGCGGCACGAGCGTCGCTCACGGCTTCCCCGTGACGCCCGCCTTCGACGCGCTCTCGTACTTCACGCTGAGCTGGAGCGTCGGGCGGCGGATGGACGTGAGCGCGTACGTCCACGACATGAAACCGCTGACCTACGCCGCGCCCGACAGATCGGGCGCCGACGTCGTCGTCGTCCGGCTGCGGCAGTACCGCGTCGCCTACGCCGCCGATTCGAGCGAGGAGCCCGGCCGGCGCACGCACATCACCCTCGAACCGTACGATTTCGTCAGGCATGCGGCGGCGAAGCCCGACAGTACGTTCTTCTTGAGCGACGTCGTCATCGACAACGGCTCGGGGCTTCCGGTCGAAGTCACCTATACGGGCGGAGACGATATCCGCTTCACGGTCGCGTACGGCACGTATCGGAACGCGTGGCTCGTCGATCACGTGCATTACGAGGAGACGGTGCACGGCCCGCTGCGGATCGGCCGCGTCCATTTCGTCGCCGAGGCGGCGTATTCGAAGTTCGCGTTTCCGGCCGCGCCGCCCGAAGCCGTGCTCGCGAACTGATGCGCGCGGTCGCCTACGATCGTGCCGGCGGTCCGGACGTCATCGAGCTCGTCGACCGGCCGGAGCCCGAACTCGGCCCCGACGACGCGCTCGTCGCGGTCGCGTACGCGGGCCTCAACCGCTCCGATCTCCTGCAGCGGGCGGGCGCGTACGGCGATCCCGCGAGCGTCCCGGGGCTCGAATTCTCCGGCACCGTCGCGGCGGTCGGCGCTCGCGTGCGGGCGGTCGCTCCGGGGGACCGCGTGTGCGGACTCGTCCCGAACGGCGCGCACGCGGCGCGCCTCGCGACCGACGCGCGAACGCTCGCGGTGCTGCCGGAGGCGATCGATCTCCGCCGTGCGGCGGCGATCCCCGAAGCGTTCCTGACCGCCGCCGACGCGCTGCGACGGGCGGGCTTCGCGCTCGGAAGCGACGTGTTGATCCACGCCGTGGGGAGCGCGGTCGGTCTCGCGGCCGTCGGACTCGTCGCCGCGGGCGGCGGACGCGCGGTCGGCACGTCGCGAACGCCGGAGAAATTGGAGCGCGCGAAGGCGCACGGGCTCGCCGCCGGCACGACGCTCGGCGACGGATGGGTCGCCCGCGTGCGCGAGGCCACGTCCGGGCGCGGGCCCGCGATCGTCCTCGACGTCATCGGCGCGTCGATCCTCGATGCGAACGTCGACGTGCTCGCCCCGGGCGGCGCGATCGTGCAGATCGGGACGCTCGGCGGCGGCACGGCCGCGTTCGCCCTCGGGCCGTTCATGGCGAAGCGCGCGTCGCTGTACGGCACCGTCATGCGTACGCGCGGAATCGACGAGCGGATCGTTCTCGCGCGATATCTCGAGACCGCGCTCCTGCCGCTCTTCGCGCGCGGGACGCTGCGAACCGAGATCGACCGCGTGTTCCCGATCGAGCGAACGCGCGACGCGCACGAACACATGGCGGCCGACAAGAATTTCGGCAAGATCCTGCTCTCGCTCGAAGCGGAGCGGCCCGAGCGCTAAACCCGTGGAGAGGGAGAGATTCGAACTCTCGGAACGCTCATCACGTTCGTCCGCTTTCGAGGCGGGTGCCATCAACCACTCGACCACCTCTCCGGAGGTGCGCTCGGGCCAGTGCCGGTTATCCCACGCCCGTCCCCGCCGCTCCTTGCGCGGCGCCGGCGCGCTTGCGCGCGAAAAACGCGCGTAACTGCGCCGCCGCCGCGTCTTCGCAGACGCCTCCGGTCACCGAGACGCGATGCAGGCTCGTCCGCGCGCCGAACACGTCGATGACGCCGCCCGCCGCGCCGCCCTTCGGGTCGCGGCACCCGAAGACCAGGCGCGCGACGCGGGCGGCGACGATCGCGCCCGCGCACATCGTGCACGGTTCCTTCGAAACGTAGAGCGTGCCGCGCAGCCGCCACGTTCCGAGCGTCGCCGCGGCCTGACGCAGCGCGAGCAGTTCGGCGTGCGCGGTCGGATCGGGGCGCCGCTCCTTCTCGTTCTGCGCGTAGAACGTGCGCTCGCCGACGCGCAGGATCGCGCCGATCGGAACGTCGCCCGCGGCCGCCGCGTCCTGCGCGAGTTCGAGCGTCCGGCCGATCCAGCGTTCGTCGTCTTCGATCGCGTGCGTCCCCCAAAAAAAAGAAAGCGGCCGACGAACGACCGCTTTCTTGGAGATCGTGCGCCCGGAGGGATTCGAACCCCCGGTCTCAGCCTTCGGAGGGCCGCGCGTTATCCAGCTACGCTACGGGCGCGCGATTATTTCGGTTCGTCGGGCGTCGCGGGCGACGCCGTCGGAAGGTGCTTGAAGAGATCGAGCTTATGATCGACGAGGCCGCGATAGAATTTCCGAACGCAGTCGGGGTGACCGAAGAAGTACGTCCTCGCGTAGGCGAGATCGTCGCCGGACGAATCCGGCACGTAGTGAGAGATTTCGATCTCTTCCATCTGCCCGCGATCGACGGGATGCGGACAGAAATCGCAGGGAATCGTTGACATGAAGCGCGTGTACCTCGGGGTCGATCCGGCAACATCGAGCGCCGCATCACCGGCTTCCAACCCGCTTACGCCGACGAAAGATTCGCATCCTCGCATCCGCGCGCACACCCGCCTGCGAACGTCCGTGACTCGGGCAGGGCTCGAACCTGCGACCTAGGGCTTATGAGTCCCCCGCTCTACCACTGAGCTACCGAGCCGTCGCACACGTGACGAGATGGTGCGGTCGGAGGGACTCGAACCCCCAACCTACAAGTTCGTAGCCTGTTGCTCTATCCAATTGAGCTACGACCGCACGACATTTCGACTCGGGAAGATACCGCGTTACGACCCGAGTCCCTGCCTCGTTCGACGGTCGCTGGTGGAGGGAGAGAGATTCGAACTCTCGGTGGGTTTTTTAGACCCACGACCATTTAGCAAACGGTTGGTTTCAGCCACTCACCCATCCCTCCGTCGCCTCCGCACGATTCTTGCGGCCCACGCGCATTCCTCGCGCGTCGTATCGATCGTCGCGGCGAGAGCTCAACGTTCGAGCAGCGCGAGGATGCGATCCGCGATGTCGTATGCCGCGCGCGGATGACGCAGCGCCTCGATCCGGCAGCCGAGCCGGCTTCGGCGCTCGGGCGACGTCAGGATCTCGCGTACCGCGTCCGTCACGCGCGGGAAATCGGTCGCGCGAATCGCCGCCTCGTGATCGACGAGGTAGGCCATATTCCGTTCTTCCTGACCGGGCAACGGCTTCACGAGCACCATCGGCAAGCGCGCCGCGAGCGCTTCGGAGGACGTCAGGCCGCCCGGCTTCGAGACGAGCACGTCGCTCGCGTGCATGTAATCGGAGACGTTGTCGACGAAACCGCGCACGCGCAGCGGATATCGCGTACGTTCGGCCGCGGCGAGGACGCGGCGCTCGAGCCCGGGGTTGTTGCCGACGATCACGGCCGCCGCGAGCGGAACGTCGACGTCGCCGAGCGCGCGCATCATCTTATCGAGCGGCCCGATTCCGACGCCGCCGCCCATCACGAGGACGATCGCGCGCCCCTGCGGCAGATCGAGCGACGAGCGCAGGGCCTCGACGGTCATGCGCGGCTCGCCGAATCGCGGGTCGATGGGAATCCCGGTCAGGAGGACGCGCTCGCGCGCGACGCCGCGCGCGACGAGCGTCTCCGCCATCTCCGGCGTCGCGACGGCGTACGCATCGACGTTGGGATAGATCCAATACGGATGCACGACGAAATCCGTGACGACGCCGACGACCGGCAGCGCCGGATCGAACTGCGCCTTGTACTCCGACATGACGCCGCACGGAAACGCGTGCGAGCAGACGACGAGATCGGGCTTGCGTTCGTCGACGAGCTTGCGCAGATTCGCCGCCGTGTAGCGGTTGACGAAGCGGCGATTCTTCGGAACGTGCGTCGCGCGTTCGACGCGATCGTAGAAATAGCGATAGACGTTCGGAACGGTCTTGACCATGCCGATGTATCCGTCGGCGACGATCTTCGCGAAGACGCTCGCGGCGTATTCGTACGAATCCACGGTCTCCGTCTCGAGCGTCGGATCGCGATCGAGCAGCGCCGTCCGTACGGCGTTCGCCGCGGCGGTATGGCCGACGCCGACCGCCGCGGAGAGGAAGAGCACGCGGCGCGTCACGCGGGGCGCGGCTACTCCTCGGGTGCCGATTCCTCGGCGAGCACGAAGAAGTCGTCGAGGATCTCCTGCGCGAGATCGGCGTCGTGCAACAGCTTCCCCGCATCGTCCGTGACGACGAACTCGTCGGCCGCTTCGCTGTAGGCGACCGCGAAACTGTTGGCGTCGTCGTCTTCCACGATGCCCACGATCTCGAACTCGAGTTTCTTGCCGTCCGCCTCGATCACGAGCGTATCCCGCAATTCGATCTTGCCCGTCACCGCTTCGCCGGCGTCGCTCGTTTCGTCGATGATCGTCTCCTCTGCGCTATCTCAGATAGCGGGCCGCATTCGCGTTCTGCTCGTCGAGGGTTCGCGAGAATACACTGCGTCCATTTCCCGCGTAGACGTAGTAGAGGTAGTCCGACGCCTTGGGATGCAGCGCCGCGAGGAGCGACGGCAGCCCGGGGTTGCAGATCGGCGTCGGCGGCAGACCCCGATGCCGGTACGTGTTGTACGGCGAGTCGCTTCGCAGGTCGCGCAACGTGACGACGTCGTGGTGCACCGGGAACGTGTATTCGATCGTCGCGTCGACGTCGAGCGTCATGCCGCGGCGCAGTCGATTGTAGTACACGCCCGCCATCACGGGTCGTTCCGTATCGGACTTCGCTTCGCGTGCGCGCTCGCGAACGCATCGGGCGGCAGGCGGCGCGAGAATTCGTCGGTCATCAGCTTCGCGATGCGATCGGGCGTCGCACCGTGCGGGACGAGGTAGGTCTCGGGAAAGAGGTAACCTTCGAGCGACGGCGTCGGCCGCTCGTCGAACGTCAGCGATCCGCGCGCGAACGTCTCGCGCAGCTTCGCCGCCAAGCCGAATCCGCGCGCGGCGAACGCATCCGCGATCTGGGCGTCCGTGAAGCCTTCGGGCACGGTCACCCACGTCGCGAACGGCGCGCCGCCGCCGACGAGCTGCCCGAGGACGTCGCGCGGGCGCTCGTGCGGCGCGAAGCGGAACGCGCCCGCGCGCATCGCGTTCTGCTCG
>CAZZZK010000121.1:0-2898 GCA_964658555.1 Vulcanimicrobiota bacterium
GACGCCGAGCCGCTCGAACATCGCGAGCATGATCGTGCCGTAGCCGTCACCCTTGGGCGCGCGGAGCAGGCAGTGGATGTTCGCGAACGACGCCGCGGCCTTGGAGACGCCGACGTGGCCCGGAGCTTCGTAGCTCCAGATCGCGAGCTTCACGCGCGCACCGGCTCGCGGAAGAAGCCGAGGTCGATCGGCCGGATCGGGTCGTCCGCGATGCGCCGGGCGGCGAGCGCTTCGTGCCGCCGCAGCGACGCGGCGAACATCGCGAAGAGCGCCGACGCGCCGCTGAAGCCGTGGATCGGCTGGAACGTGAGTTCCGTCGACCACTTTACGGCGAAGCCCATGCCTTCGAGCGCGTTCGCGACGTTGAGATTCGCGACGACGAGATCGGGCTTCGCGGCCGAGAGCCGGGCGAAGAGCTCGAAGCGGTCGGGCCGCTCGAGGATCTCGACGCCGCTCAGCGCCGCGAGTTCTTTCGCGTGAAATTTCTTATAGACGTTCGGCGTGCCGACGACGTCGACGCGGGCGCCCGCGGCCCGCAGCGTCCGCGCGAGCGGCAGCTCGAGCATCGCGTCCGACGAGAACGCGATCGACTTCCCGCGCAGCGGCCGCAGCGCGGGCTCGAGCGCGGCCCACGCCTCGCGTTCGCGCGTTTCGTAGGAGACGGTCAGGCCGAATGCGGCGGCGAGGCCCTCGTAGAACGCGCGCGTGCCGTCGGGACCGTACGGGAACAGCGATTTGTGCATCGGGCAGCCGCGTTCGCGCATCGCGTACGAGGCCGCGCCGAAGAGATATGGATGGACGGGGGCGAGTACCGTGTTCGGCCCGAGCCGCGGCAGCTCGAGCGCGCTCTCGTCGGGCAGAAACGCCGGCTTGGGAAGACCCATCACGCGGCATTCGATCGAGATCTCCGCCTCTTCGAGCGCGGAGAGGCAGCCGAGGATGACGAGGTTCTTCTCGTCCGTCGTCTCGGTCCGGTCGATCATCGCCTCGAGGACGTGGTCTTCGCCTTGCGTGTAGGCGGGATCGAAGCCGTCGAGCCGGCACGGATAGACGCGGACGCCGAACTCGGCCTCGAGCGGCGGCGCGCAACCGGCGATGTTCATCTTGAGGATCTCGGGCGTGCACGTCGAGGCGAGGAAGATCGCCCGCGGCGCGTGTTCGGCGACGATCGCGGCGACGAGCGGCCGCAGCCCGGTCAGCGGATCGGCGCCGCCGAGATCGTCCTCATCGAGGACCGCCGTCGCGAAGCGCGGCTTCGCGAAGATCATGACGCCGAGCGCCGTCTGCAGAAACCCCTGACACGAGCCGGTCCCCACGACCAAAAAGAAGCTGTCCTGCATCTTGTGATGCAGCCAACCGATCGGGGCGAGCGAACAAAAATCGTCTCGCTCGATAACCTTCGCCTCTGCTGGAAACACGAAACCCCCGGGTCGCCGACGTTCGCCCCATCATGGCTCCGCGGACGCGCGAAGGCCGGTGATGGCGGTCACCGGTCTCCCGGCGGGTCGCCCGTACGCCGCGGCCCGTTGCTCTCGAGGCGACGCCTCAGGCGACGTGCGCGGCGCCCGTGATCTGCCGGATGTAACGGCCGAGGACGACCGCCGTCCCCGCACCGGGCGTACTCTCAATCGTGAAGATGTCGGAGCACCGGCGCATGATCGGCAGACCGCGCCCGCGTTCGCTGTCCCCGCCGGGCAGGTCGGCCGCGTTCGAGGAGACCCCGCAGGCGAAGCCGATCCCCTCGTCGCTGATCTTCGCCATCACGCGTTCCGCGTTGACCCGGACTTCGACGGCGATCGGCTGCGAGGCGCGGGAATGCTCGATCGCGTTTGCCAATGCCTCGCCGAGCGCCGTCAAGAAGTGTGCGAGATCGTCTTCGTTCACGCCGTGCGAACGAGCGAACTCCGTCACGCCTTCGCGAACGACCCGGGAGAGGTGCGGTTCGGGCGGGATCCGGAAATCGATCACCGCGTCGGCTGACGGAGTTGCCATTTTACTGATGCCGCTTTCCCAGGATCGCCGAGTGCAAAACTCGTGCGTCGTGTACGTCATCGCGTGTCGCGACGGCTCGCTCTATACCGGATGGACGAGCGATCTCGCCGCGCGGATTGCCTCGCACCTGCGAGGCGACGGCTCGCGCTACGTCCGCTCCCGCCTCCCGGCGCGACTCCACGCCTTCTGGTTCGTGCCCGACCGCTCGACGGCGTTGCGCGAAGAGGCGCGTTTCAAAGCGCTCTCGCGTTCGCGGAAGCTCGCGGCGCTCGCGACAGGACAGGTGTTCTCACGCGACCTGCGCAACGCCCCGACCGTTTGCGGCCCCCTCACGACGCGCGGCCGGAGACGTTC
Source organism: Vulcanimicrobiota bacterium (assembly GCA_964658555.1). GTDB lineage: Bacteria > Vulcanimicrobiota > Vulcanimicrobiia > Vulcanimicrobiales > Vulcanimicrobiaceae > CAZZYZ01. Next base: position 2,347 of record CAZZZK010000121.1, read on the forward strand.
TGGAGGAACGATGGCGACCAACACCCCACCGACGGGCGAAGAGCTCGATACGCTCGCGAAAGAAGCGGAGACCGTCCAGGCACGGATCGCGACGAAGAAAGGCGATATCGTCTTCTCGTTCTATCCGCACGAAGCGCGCCAGCATAGCGCCGCGTTCATCAAGCTCGCGCGTGCCGGATTTTATAACGGACTGAACTTTCATCGCGTCGAGCCGGGCTTCGTCATTCAGGGCGGCGACCCCGACGGTCGCGGAACGGGCGGCCCGGGCTACAATCTCGACGCCGAGTTCAGCGATCTCAAGCACGTCAAAGGCACCGTCGCGATGGCGCGTTCGACGAACCCGAACTCCGCGGGTTCGCAGTTCTACATCTGCCTCGGCGACGCGCGCTTTCTCGACAAGCAGTATACGGTCTTCGGCCAGGTGACCTCGGGCCAAGACGTCGTCGACAAAATCAAGGTCGGCGACGTCATGGACGCCGTCACCATCGAACCTCTGGCGTAGGGACGGGCTGCTTTCGCCCGGCTCGTCGTCGCCGCGGTCCTTGCGTACCG
>CAZZZK010000121.1:2908-7457 GCA_964658555.1 Vulcanimicrobiota bacterium
GTACGCAGCGGACCGCGGCTCCTCGATCCGGACGAAACCGGACCGACCGCGTGGACTTCGAACGCAGGCTTGTCGAACGCAGGCTCGTCTTTTGTATGGTTGTTTTGCGAAGCATTCGAGATGAGACGGTGTTTTGGTAAAGACGTTGAGTTGTTTTGATGGGGACGCGGCCTAGCCGGTCGTTTCGGTCGGGGCGACGGCGGCGCTCGCCGTTGCCATGACGAGCGTGCGGGTCGGGAAGGCGATCTCGATGTTCGCTTCGGGCGTCGATCGCTTCGATCGCGCGCGATTGCGTGCGCAGGACGTTCGCTTGCAGCGGGGCGGTCCAATACCGCGCGACGACGTCGATCGAACTATCGTCGAATTTCGTGTAGTCGACGAGCGGCGCCGGCTCCGCGAGGACGCCTTCCGTCGTCGCCAGCGCGGCGAGGATCGCGGCGCGCGTTTTCGCGAGATCGCTGCCGTAGACGACGCCGAGCTCGAGATCGGAGCGGCGCGCGGCGTATGCGGTGCGGATCTGGACCGGGCTCGTGAAGACGAAGGCGTTGGGGAGCAGCAGCCGTTCGCCGCGGTAGGTGCGCAGGACGGTGAAACGCAGATCGATCCGCTCGACCGTGCCCTCGAACGTGCCGACGACGATCTGATCGCCGATGCGGAACGGCTCGTTGACGAGCAGCAGCACGCCCGCGAGAAAATTCTTGAAGATGTCGGCGAAGGCGAAGCCGACGGCGACCGATCCGAGGCCGAGCGTCGCGATGAGATCGCCGAGGCGCAGGCTCGGGAAGACGAGCAGCGCCGCGAGCAGCACGCCCGCGATCCAGACGCCGATCGTCGCGGATTTTTCCGCGAGCGTGCGCAGCGACTCGCTCTTGACCGCGCGCCGGCCGCCGACGAGCGGCGCGCCGCGGTCGCGGCGAAACGCGTGACGGCGAGAACGACGATCGCGACGAGGATCGCCGGGATGCGCAAGACGAAGCCGCCGAGCAGCACGACGACGTCGTCCTGCAGCTGTTTCGTGATCTGCGCGTACGGAGCGATCGCGAACGCCGCCTGCGTTCCCGTCAGCGGAACGCGCTGTTCACGGCGGCCGTCGCCTTGCGGATCGCGATGTTGCCGAGCGAGAAGTCGTTGAGATTTTTCGTGAGCACGGCGATGACGTACGGGTCGTCGCCGAGGGGATCGACGATGCCGACGTCGTTCCGCACGCCGTCGATCTCGCCCGACTTGTTCGCGAGCGGCGTCCCCTTCGGCAGGCCGCGCGCGATCTTGTCGCGGTCCTCCTGACGCAGCATGATCGCGATCATCGCGCGGCACGATTGCGGCGAGGCGACGGTCCGGATCCCTTCGCGCGCGCCGCGCTCGATCTCATGGAGCAGCGTCCCCATGTCGCGCGCGGTCGTCAGGTTCTCGCTGTGATGCATGATCGCGTTGACGTCCATGTAGTGCCGCCGGAGCTGCGTGTTCCGCAAGCCGGCCGCACGGATCGTCGCCGCGATCGTATCCATGCCGAGATAGTTGATGAGGACGTTCGAGGCGGAGTTGTCGCTCTGTTCGATCATCGCGTGCGCGAGCGTGTCGATCGTGATGCTCTGCCCGATGTTGTAGGAGTCGAGGATCTCCGAGCCGCCGACGAAGTCGCTGCGCACGAGGACGATGCGGTGCCGGAAGATCGCGGGGTGCCGCTCCGCACGTTGGAAGAGCGCGAGCAAGATCAGGACCTTACTGATCGAGGCCGTCGGGAACACGACGTCCGCGTTGTACGCGACCGCGGGCGAGCGATCCATCTTACGTGCGTAGACCGCGAGCGTGCCGGACGATTCGATCGCGATCCGTTGCAGCTGGCCGCTCAGGACCGGCGACGCTCCGCCGCCGCGAGCCGCAGCGCGGGCGGGTGCGAACGCTGCGGCGGCCGCGGACGCGACGAAAGTCGTACGCTTCACGCGTGCCGTGCGTACGAATGCGGGCCGCCCGATTCCTCGCAGGCGGCGGCGATCTGCTCGCTTCGCTCCGGCGCGAACGAGGAGTACGCGCCCGCACGCGCGCATCGGCGCGCATGTTCTCTCGTTCGCGGCGGGCCGCCGCGATGCTCGGGCTCGCGTGGGCGCTCGCGCCGCATGCGGCCTCCGGCGCCACCCTCGCGGGACGGGTATTCGTCGTCGATCCGGGGCACGGCACCGAGCTTCCCGGCGGGGCTCCGCTCAACGTCGGCGCGGTCGGTCCGAACGGCGTCGAGGAACGGGCGGTCGTCCTCGCGGTCGGCGAAGATCTCGCCCGGCTGCTGCGCGCCGATCGCGCGACCGTCTTCCTCACCCGTTCGTACGCGCGGCCGATTCGAACCGGCAGCAGCGTCCGGCTCGACAACCGCGCGCGCGCGGCGTTCGCGAACCGCCTCCGCGCGACCGCGTTCGTCGCGATCCACGCCGACGCGTCGACCTCGCCCGAGGCGGCCGGGACGAGCGTCTTCTGGCTGCGCCCGAATTCGGCCGCCCTCGCGCGCGCGATGCGCCGCGAACTGCTCGGGCTCGGGCTCGGCGAAGCGGCGTTCCGCGTTCGCGATCTTGCGGTGACGAACGAGGCCCGCGTCCCGGCCGTCCTCGTCGAACTCGGCTTCGTCTCGAATCCGACGCAGGGCCGCCTGCTCGCCTCGCCCGCATTTCAGTCGCGCGCGGCGAAGGCGCTGTACACCGCCCTCCGGGAGACCTACGCGCGATGAATCGCCGGCCCCTGACCCCGAGCGACCTCCTGCGCATCGCACTGCCGGGGGAGCCGTGCTGCGCCCCGGACGGCCGCGTCTTCTACGTCCTCGCGACGCAGAACGAGGCCGAGGACCGGGCGGAGAGCGCGATCTACGCCGTGTGCCCCGGAAGCGAACCCGTGCGCTTTACGAGCGGGTGGAACGACCGCAAGCCGCGCGTCGCGCCGGACGGGTCGGCCCTGGCCTTCGTCGCGGATCGCGGCGACGGGAAGCGGGTCTTCGTCGTGCCGCTCGCGGGCGGCGAGGGCGGCCCCGTCACGCCCGCCTACGACGGGATCTCCGCGCTCGAGTGGTCGCCCGACGCGAAGACGCTCGCGTTCGTCGCGACGGCCCCGCACGATCCGCAGACCGCGAAGATCGCGCTCGACGAACGATCCGGGGCGCGTCACATCCGGGCGCTGCCCTTCAAGAGCGACGACGACGGCCTGCTCGACGGCCGGCGACGCCATCTCTTCACCGTCGCCGCGGCGGGCGGCGATCCGCATCGCGAGACGAACGGCGATTTCGACGTCGCCGATCCGGCCTGGTCGCCCGACGGGACGTCGATCGCTTTCGCCGCCGCGGTCGCGACGCCCGAAGCGTCGTTCTACGCGGACGTCCACGTCGTCGCGCTCGCGGACGGATCCGTCCGCACGCTCACGCGCTCGCTCGGGCCGTGCAGCGGGCCGGCCTTTTCGCCCGCGGGCGACGAGATCGCCTACGTCGGCCACGAACACGGCGACGACGCGGGCGGCCGCTTCGACGACGAACTGCTCGTCGTTCCGGCGGCGGGCGGCCAGGCGCACTCGCTCTCGGCGAACGCGAACCGGCCGACGTCGGACTTCACGATCGGCGATACGCGCGGCGCCGGCGGGTCGCCCGCGCCGCGCTGGTCGACGGACGGCGGCGAGCTGTTCGTTCCGCTCGGCGACGAGGGGACGTGTGCGGTCGCGGCGTTCCCGGCCGCGGGAGGCGGCGGTCATCGGATCGTCTGCGGCGGCGAGCGCGACGTCTATGCGTTCGTACCCGCGCCGGGCGGCGCGTTCGTCGTCGCCTACGGCGCGCCCGAGACGCCGGGCGAACTCGCGCACGTCGATGCGACCGGGCGCGAGACGCGGCTGACCGACTGCAATCCGTGGCTCGCGGAGCGCTCGGTCGTCCGGCCGCGCCGGGTCCGGCCGCAGGCGGCGGACGGCACGCGGCTCGATCTGTGGCTACTCGATCCGCTCGGCGCGGACGGCGCGGCGCCCGAATCGCCCGCCCCGTGGGTCCTGCAGGTGCACGGCGGGCCGCACACCGCGTACGGCTACACGTTCATGCTCGAGTTTCAGATCCTCGCCTCGCACGGCATCGGGGTCGCGTACGGTAACCCGCGCGGCAGCCAGACCTACGGCAGCGCGTACGCGGACGCGATCACGGGACGCTGGGGCGAGCTCGATGCCTCGGACGTTCTCTCGCTGCTCGACGGCGCGCTCGCGAACGCGTCGATCGACGAGGCGCGGATCGGCCTCGCGGGCGGCTCGTACGGCGGCTTCATGACGACCTGGCTCCTCGGCCACAGCGACCGCTTCGCCGCGGGCGTGTCGATGCGGGCGGTCAACGATTTCGTCAGCGAGGTCGGCGCGACCGATCTCGGCTGGTTCATCGAACAGGAGCTCGGGGCGCCGTGGCACGACGGCGGCGAACGGCTCTTCGCCGCGTCGCCGATGCGCTCGGCGCATCGCATCGAGGCGCCGCTCCTGGTCGAACACTCCGAGCGCGATTTCCGGTGCGCGATCGATCAGGGCGAACAGCTCTTCACCCTGCTGCGGCGGC
>CAZZZK010000122.1:0-7455 GCA_964658555.1 Vulcanimicrobiota bacterium
GAGGACGATCGGCAGCGCCGGTGAACCGCCCCCGTGGTGGCCTGCCGCGCCGGCGGGCACGCCGGTCGGGATGTCGGTGGCCTCCACCGTAGAGCTGGGCGAGCTCGAGGTGCTCGCCGCGGCCGGCGGCGCGGCGTTGGTCACCGCGGCCAGCGCGAGGTTCAGCTGGACGACGGGCGTACCGGTCGGCGCGGCCGCCAGCGGAGCGGCCATCCGGGCCGAGACGAGCGTCACCGACCTGGCAGGAGCCGGGGCGGAGTGCTGGATCGCCGCCCCGAGCGTCGGCAGCGACGGCAGGGTCGGCAGGCCGGGCACGGTAGGCAGTGACCCGCCGTTCGGGACGAGCTTGAGGATGAGGGCGGCCTCGGTGAACGTCCCGCTGTCCTCGGTCTGGCCGTTCGCGGTCAGGTCGAGCAGGTTGTCCGAGATCGCCGCGACAGCCGGGTCGAGCGCCGCGTCGAGCGGGGTGGTGACGCTCGAGCTGTAACTGGTGAGATCGAAGCCGGAGGTGGCGGTGGTGATCAGAGTCGTGAGCTCCGAGGCGCTGAGGGCCGTTCCTGCGACAGTGACCGTCGCGTTGCCGAGGGCTGTCGTCACCTCACTGGCGAGACCCGTCACGAGGCCATCGATGGCCGACGGGAGGTCGGCCAGCGCGTCGGCCAGGTAGCGCGTCAGCGACGTGTTCGGGCACAGGTTGTTGATGTCGAGGTGCGCTGAGGTGAGGATCCTCGCCAGATCGATCGTCAGCGAACCGTCGGCCAGGCTGGCGGTGATCCCGCCACCGGCGAGCGAGACGGTCAGGCCCTGCTTGAACGCGGTGGCGGTGGGCACGCCGGTCACGGCGACGAGGCCGCCGGGCAAGGCGTCTGCAGCATTGGTGAACGAGGTGCGCAGCGTCGAGTACGCGCTCGCCAGCGACGTGCCGAGAGTCTGCAACAACGGGCTGGTGGCCGTCAGGGTGAGGTTCGCGAACTGGTAGGAGCCGGCCTGGTCGCTGTTGCTGACCCGCTCGTACGTTCCGCCGGTGCACTCTGCGGACGGGTCGGCAAGTTTCTTGCCGAAGGCAGCCTGCTTGGCCTGCGCCGACACCGCCCCGACCTTGAGCGTCAGGTCGCCGAGGGTGCTGGTGAGCGAGGAGGCGCCCGGCAGTTCGCCCAGATCGATGGTGGCGACGTTGCTGTTGCCCGACCCGCCCACGTTGATCGCGCCGTTGCTCCCGATCAGGCCCGACGAGCCGGTCGCGCTGCCGTCCTGATCGGCCTTGGCGTACTGCGCGACCGCGCCGAACTCGACGCCGTCCGCGAACGGGACGCTGACGTTGCCGAGCGGGGAGTCCAGTGCCTGGCCCAGGACGCTGCCGGAGAGGTGGTTCGCGTTCGGGCCCGGGTCGTCGGGGTACGCCGCCGTCTCGCCCTTCAGCGCGGCCACCGAGTCGAAGCTCTGGCCGGCTGCGGTGCCGGTGAGGAAGCGGCCCTCGGCCTGGCTGACGGGCGTGTCGGCGGCCGCGGTGCCGCCGCTTGCGCCGACGATCGTCGCGGCGAGGACCCCGACGGCCACGCCGGCGGCGGCGAGGCGGACGGAACGCCGGCGGGCGCGCGCGGGAAGCTCCCGATCGCCAACGACAGAGTGGGTCATGCGGGGCCTTCCGGTCGTCAGTCTGCGGCGGGGGAGGTGTACCGACCCGACACACATACCATGCTTGTCCGGCACGCTAACACCCTGGAAACGCAACGACCAGCGTGCTTCGCGCCGGACGTGTGGGAGGGGATCAGGCGGTGCGCGACCCGGGCATACCGAGTCGAACCGGACCGTAGCTTAATGCTGCCGGCGCGTCATCTGGAACGGCCGGCGCGTGCGGCTCGACCGGGGCCACCCGCTCGTACGGCGCGCCGAGCGGGGGGCGCTCGTCGAGCTCGCCGCTCTCGAGCAGCAGCTCGGAGTAGCCGGAGATGACGGTGAGCGGGCCGCGAAAATCGTGCGCGACCATCGCCATCAAATCGTCTTTGAAGGCGTTGCTCTCGGAGAGTTCGCGCGCGTCGCGGACCGTCTGCTCGTATAGGTCGACGTTGCGCAGCGCGAGCGCGGCGAGCGAGAGGAGGGCGTCGATGAGGCGCAGGTCGGCCCGGTGGAACGCCTTGCGGCCCGCGGTCACGAGCAGGCCCGCCGCCTCCCCGTTCGCGCCGCTACGCGATGCGAGGCGGCTCGCGACGAACGCCCCGTCGTGCACGGCACGCAGGGCGGCGTCCATCTCGCGCTCGTCCGCGGGCAGCCGATCGGGGGCGTACGACCCGGGCGCGTTCGCCGCGAAGCCGATCCGAACGAACGTTCCTCCCGAGCGAACGTAGACGGCCGTCCACGAGACGACGACGAGCCGGTTGACGAGCCCGCAGAGCGTCGCCGCGAGCGGCGCGAGCTCGGTCGCCCCGAGGATCGTCTGCGCCGCGCCGACGAGCGCCGCGCCTTCGGCCGCGTAACGTCGCAGCTGCTCGAAGGCGAGCGCGTTCGTGATCGCGAGCGACGCGTGGCCGCCGTAGATGCGCAGATGCCGCAGATCGTCGTCCGCGAGTTCCTCGCGTCCGTTCTCGAGCGCGAGGATCGCGCGGAGCTGACCGTCGGAGGCGACGCCGATGAGATCCTCGTCGAGGTATCGCACGACGCCGCGAACGCGGAGCGCGTCCTGATCGAGATCGACGAACGCGCGCGGTCCGCGCTCGACGGCGGCTTCGCTCGTCGCGGGGACCGGCACGAACGCGCGGCCGCGAAGCTCATACGCCGTACAGGGTCTCCGAAAATCGTGCGCCATCCCGCGCGCGACGATCGCGAGCATGTCGTGGACCTCGCGGGCGTCACGCAGGGCGACGACGGTCCGCTCGAGATTCTCCGAGCGCCGCCGCCGTTCGCCGTCCGTCACGCCCGAGGCCGCGCTCGCGCTATTGCGCTTGCGCCGCCGGTGCCCCCATCGCCGAGCCGGTGCCCGTGGTCGTATCGCTGTTCAGGCGCCCCGACGACGCCATGCCGCGATCGAGCGCGAAGAAGATCAACAGGACGACGACCGCCGCGACGAGCGAGATGATCGCGAATTTCGCGGCCGTGGCGGATGCCAGACCTTGACCATTGGTATTGACGATTTGACGGCTCACGAACGCCTCCATTACGCGGTGTACGATATGAGGAAAATCCCGTTCCGGCGAACGTCATACCCGAATCTTGGCGGGATGCTCTATTCGTGCGAGCGGAACGCGGCGCATCAGCTCGCCGACGGTCACGAAGCGGTACCCGGCGCGCTCGAACCGGCCGACGATCCCGGGCAGCGCCTCGATGCTGTGCAGCTTCCCGCTGTGGAGTAAGAGGATCTCGGGCGCCGTCGCGAAGGCGCGCACGTGCGATTCGATGACGGGCGGCGTCGCCTTCGCGCGCCAGTCGCCCGGATCGTCGCTCCACAGGATGACGTGATAGCCGGCACGCTGCGCGGCCTCGACCGTCTGCAGCGTGAAGCGGCCGTGCGGCGGGCGCATCATCGTCGAGACGGCGGGATCGCTCGTAAAGCGGTGCAGCGTCCGCGCTCCGTCGACGAGCTCCGTGCGGACCGCGGCCTGCGAGAGCGCGTCGAAATTCGCCGGGTGCGTTTGCGTGTGGTTCGCGATCTCGTCGCCGTCCGCTTCGATGCGCGCCGCGAGGTCGGGGAAGAGCTCCGTATCGTCGCCGATGAGGAAGAACGTCGCCGGAACGCGGAGCGCCTCGAGCTCGTCCAGCAGCAAGGGCGTTTCGACGGGATACGGACCGTCGTCGAACGTCAGTGCGATGAGCCGCGAATCGGAGCGCGCCGCGGGTCGAAAGCGGGCGGCCACGGCGCTTCGAAGGTGGCTGCCGAACGACGGCTCGAGCGCGCGGCGTGCGTCCTGCGTCCGCGAGATGATCGGCGGGGGTTCCGGGGGTTGCGCGAACCGGTGCACGCCGACGTACGCGACGACGGCGGCCGCGACGAGCGCGAGTGCCGCGAGGAGGCGCCGGATCACTTCGCGGCCGCGCCCGCATCGACGAAGTCGCGCCCGAGCACGAGCGTCACGTCGCCGGAGCCGGGGGAAGGCGAGGGCTCGGGGCGCACGATCGCGCTCTTGAGCGCGAGCTTCGCGCGAACCGCTTCGCCCGCGAGCGGCTGCTGCGTCGAATTGACCTCGATCTGCGTCGTCTCGTAGCCGAAATTCGAGGCGTTCCCGACCGCGTCGACGACGAAGCCCATGCGCCGCAGCGTATCGGCGGCGCGGCGGCCGATCCCCGCGATCCCGGAGCCGTTCTCGACGACGACGTGCACGCTGCCCGGCAGGACGGAGGCGACCGCGCTCGCGTTCGGCGGAGCGGCGGTCGCCGGCGCGCTCAAGAACAGCTTGCGGACGAGCGATTCCTTCGCGCTCTCGTCGGCCACGAGGAGATTCCCGCAGCACGGCAGATCGACGGTGCTCGTGTAGGGAACCTGATCCGTCACGACTTTTTTGAGATCGGTGTGATCGAAGGCCCACGCGAGGCTCAGCATCTCGCGCGGCGTGAGGTCCGTGTAGACGTTGCGGCGCACGACGTCGATCAGCGCGTTCATGTGAACGAGATCGTTGAGGCGATCGTGCTCGAGTTTGGCCATCGTGATCCGGATGACCTGATCCTGACGCTTGATCCGGCACGGATCGCTGCACGCGTCGTGCCGGAAGCGGCTGTACGACACGGCTTGCTCGCCGTTCATGTGGTAATGCTTGCCGCCGACGAAGTGGATGTGCAGGTGGCCCCAATTATCGTCGTAGTTCATCGTCTCGTCGGGCGTCACGTCGATCCCGCCGATCGCGTCGACGAGTTCTTTCGTCGCGTCGATTCGTAACGTGACGTACTTTCCGAACCCCGGGATGCCGAGGAACCGGGCCACCGTGCGTTCGGAGGCGTGGGCCGCCATCTTCGTATCGGCGTACGCGCCGTACGCGGCGTTCATCTTATTGCGCTCGCCGTTGGGCAGCGTCACTTCCATGTCGCGCGGGATCGAGAGGATCGCGATCGAGCCGTTCGGCAGCTGCGGCGTCGGAAACGTCAACGAGACGGCCTTGATCGTATCGGTCCGCGCTTGCGACGACGTCTCGATATCCTTCGCCGTATAACCGTAATCGATGCCGAGCAAGAGCAGCGAGAGCCGCTCCGTTCCGAACTCGCTCTGCGGCGAGGGAACGAACGGCAAGCCGTAACTCGCCATCACGTCGGTCGGCGTGCGGCGCTGCAAGAACGACTGCGCGAAGACGACGCCCGCGAAGATCCCGATGACGAGCCCGAAGGCGATGAGGACGCGACCGGCGATCCGCACGTGCGGGCGCTAGACTCGCGCCGGCTCGGCGACGCGGACGAGCCGCCCGTGGAAGTCGAACGCCGTCGCTCCGGCGATCTCGATCTCGACGAACTCGCCCGGCCGCGCGTCGCCCGTGAAGTAGACGCCGCCGTCCACACCGGGCGCCTCGCCCATCGAGCGTCCGACCCACGCGCCCGTCGTTCCGAGCGCCCCGCGCAGCGGATCGCTGCGGCGCAGACTGCGATATTCTTCGACGAGGACGCGCTCGACGCGGCCGACGCGTTTGCCGCGCGCGCGTTCGCTCGCGCGGCGCTGCGCGTCGCGCAGGCGCAGCAGGCGCGCGCGCTGCGTCTTCGCGGGGACGCGCGCGCCGAGCTCGGCCGCGGGCGTGCCGTCCTCGCGGCTATACGTGAAGAACCCGACGCGATCGAGTTCGGCGCGCTCGATCCACGCTTCGAGATACGCGACGTGCTCTTCCGTCTCGCCCGGGAAACCGACGATGAACGTCGAGCGCATCGTGATCCCGGGGACGCGCTCGCGAAAATTCGCCAGGATCTCGAGATAGCGTTCGCCGTTCGACGGGCGGCGCATCGCGCGCAAGACGTCGGGATGCGCGTGCTGGAGCGGCATGTCCATGTACGTGCACACCTTGGGCAGCGTCGCCATCGCCGTCACGAGCTCGTCGTCGATCGTCGCCGGATAGAGATAGAGCAGCCGGATCCATTCGATGCCGTCGATCTCGGAGAGCTCGGCGAGTAGCGTCGCGAGCCCGCCGCGGCGCTCGCCGCGATCGCGGCCGTACATCGACGTATCCTGTGCGATGAGGATGAGCTCTCGCGTCCCGTTGTTCGCGAGCGCCCGCGCTTCGGCGAGGATCGATTCGCGGCTGCGGCTGCGGAAGCTTCCGCGCAACTGCGGGATGATGCAGAACGTGCACGGATGATCGCAGCCTTCGGCGATCTTGAGATACGCGGTCGCGCGCGGCGTCGTCACGAGGCGCGGTAAGAAGTCGTGTTCGGGCTCCGGGATGTACTCCAAGCGCACGGGCGCCCGTCCGGCGCGCGCCTCGTCGAGCACCTCGACGATCGACGAATACGCGCCGGTGCCGACGATACCGTCGATCTCTGGAACGAGCGATCGCAACTCTTCGCCGAACCGCTGCGAGAGGCAGCCCGCGACGATCAGCTGCTGGCCGGGCTTCTTCTGCGTCGCGTGCGTCAGGATCGTATCGGTCGATTCGGCTTTCGCCGGATCGATGAACGCGCACGTATTGATGACGACCGCATCGGCGTCGGCGGGTTCGGCGACGAGGTCCCAGCCGGCGCGGCCGAGCGTGCCGATCATCACCTCGGAGTCGACGAGATTCTTCGCACACCCGAGCGAGACGAAGGCGACGCGGTTCGCTATTGCAGCCACGATCCGCCTCGTTCTCCGGACGAGAGCCGAATTCCGGGCGGCACCGATCCCCGGGTGCCGCGGCGCGAAATCAACGGTAGTTTACGAATTGCAGCGGGACGTCGCCCTCGGAGCTCTTGAGCACGTGCTGCGCCTTCTGCAGATCGTCTTTGCTCTTGCCGGTGACGCGGATCTGCTCGTCCTGATACTGTGCGGAAACCTTGATCTTCGCGGCTTTGAGCGCGTCGATCAGCGGCTTCGACTTGTCTTTCGCGATCCCCGATCTCACGTCGACCGTCTGTCGAACGGCGTTGCCGGCAGCCTGTTCGACCTTCCCGTACTCGAGCGATTTGAGCGAGATCCCGCGCTTGCTGAACTTGCTCTGCAGGACGTCGATGACGTTTTTGAGCTTCAGTTCGTCGTCGGTTACGATCGTGATCTGTTTGGGCGTGCTCTCGATCGACGTCTTCGAATTCTTGAAATCGAAGCGGCCCTCGATCTCCTTGCGCGTCTGATTGAGCGCGTTATCGAACTCTTGCACGTCGACGCGCGAGACCACGTCGAAAGAAAAATCGGCCATTATTCCTCGATGAGCGCGAGCCGGCGCTGGACGACGTCGCCGTCGTGACCCATCGCGCCGAGCTCTTTTCCGTTGACCTGGAGCTCGACGCCGCCGGCGTTGCCGGCGCGGACGTCGGCGACCTTCCCGCGGAACGACTTCGTCGTGCCGGCGGGAAACGTCC
>CAZZZK010000123.1:0-7406 GCA_964658555.1 Vulcanimicrobiota bacterium
CGCGCGAGAAGTCGCTCCCGGTCGTGCTCTTCTGCGCGGGCGGCGTCTCGACGCCGGCCGACGCCGCGCTCATGATGCAGCTCGGCGCCGAGGGCATCTTCGTCGGCAGCGGGATCTTCAAGGCCGCCGCGATCTACAAGAACGGCATGCCCGAGTACGACGACAACGGGTTCCCCCGCGTCGATCCCGAGATCGCGCTGCGCTACGCGAAAGCGATCGTCGCGGCGACGACGCACTACGAGGATCCCAAGGCCGTCGTCGAGGCGTCGATGTCGCTCGCGGGTGCGAAACCGATGTACGGCATCGATCTGCGCCAGCTCGACGACCGTCAGCTGCTGAGCGTTCGCGGGAACTGACCCCCGCAGCGCGGCCGCTCGTCGGCGTTCTCGCGCTGCAGGGCGACGTTCGCGAGCACGCGGCGGCGCTGAGCGAGGCGGGCGCGCGGCCCGTCTCCGTGAAGACGCGCGCGACGCTCGATGCCGTCGACGCGCTCGTGATCCCGGGCGGCGAATCGACGACCGTGATCCGACTGCTCGAGCGCTTCGATCTCGCGCGGCCGATCGTCGATCGCGTGCGGGCGGGGTTGCCCCTGTGGGGCACGTGCATGGGCCTCATCGTCTCGGCGTCCGAGGTCGCGGGGATGGATCAGCCGACGCTCGGCCTCCTCGACGTCACCGTCCGCCGCAACGCCTTCGGGCGTCAGATCGCCTCCGAGGAGGTCGCGCTCGACGTCCCGGCACTCGGGCCGCCGGCCTTTCCCGCGGTCTTCATCCGCGCGCCGTGGATCGAGCGCGCGGGGCCCGGCGTCGAGGTCCTCGCGAGCCACGGCGGGCACGGCGTCTTCGTGCGCGAGGGGCGGATGATGGGCACGTCGTTCCATCCCGAGCTGACGAACGACCGACGCGTCCACGCGTATTTCGTGCGGGAGCTCGTCGGCGGGGGCTAGCTTTCTCGGCGCCCGCGCGACGCCCCGCCAGGAGTCCGTCGTACGCCCCGGCGTACATTTCACGGTAAGATGGCGACGCAGCAAAACGCCACCGCGGTCCCGCCGATCGCCGAGCTCCTCACGGAGATCATCGCGACGCTCTCGCTCGCCGCGCACGCCTACCTCGAACCGGGCGGCGACGCGTTGCCGGACGTCACGAGCGCCGAGATCGCGATCGATGCCGCCGCGGCGACGTTCGAACGGATCGCTCCGAGGCTCGGTCCGAGCGAGAGATCGGCCATGGCCGGGCTGCTGACCGACGTGCGGCTGACGTGTGTGAAGAAGCGAGGATGAAGGTTCTCGCTTTTTGGTATTCCCCGACCGCCGCGTGCGGCGAACCGTGCATCGCGAAAGGCTCAGCGTGAACGACGTTCTCGTGTTGAACTTCACGTACGAAGCGCTCAATATCACGAGCTTTCAGCGCGCGGTCAAATTGCTGTTCTCCGGCAAGGCGGAGGTCGTGCACGGCCGCGCGCAGATGCTCAGCTCGCCGACCTACGAGATGCGGCTACCCTCGATCATCCGCATGCTCTATTACATCCGGCGGCCGATGCAGAAGGTCGCGCTGACCAAGAAGAACATCCTCCTGCGCGACGATTACACGTGTCAGTATTGCGGGCTCAAGGGCGAGCGCCTGATGACGGTCGATCACATCATGCCGCGCAGTAAAGGCGGCCCGTCGACGTGGGAAAATCTCGCGTGCGCGTGCATGCGCTGCAACAACCGCAAGAACAATCGTACGCCCGAGCACGCGAACATGGCGCTCAAACGCAAACCGAAAGCGCCGAAGTACATCCCGTGGATCCGCGTCAAGCGCAACACGCTCCCCGGCGAATGGCACAAGTTCCTATTCCTCTACAACGTCTCCATCGAAGAACAAATCGAGTAGGGCGTCGTACGTTCGCCCGGCTCGTCGTCGACGACGACGAGTCGCGCGTATCGCGAACGTTCCGCTACGGGATGAGGGGGACGACGACTCTCACTCGGCTGCCGCCGTGATCGGTGCGGCTTACGGCGAGTTCGCTCGAATACATTTTAGCGATGAACATTCCGCGGCCGCTCTCGGCGAGGATATCGATCGGCACGCTCTTCGGGAGGATGAAACCGCGCCCGTGATCGCTCACGGCGATGATGACGTCGAGCGCGTTCCACTCGACGTCGACGACGACGGGACCGGGCGCGTGCCGCGTGACGTTACCGATCAATTCGCCGAGGACGAGTTCGGCCGCCGTGGTGTCGACGCTGGCCTCGGTCCACGCGGCGTGCGCGTAGGCGACGAACGAGTGCCGCACCGCTCTCGCGGCGGTCGCATCGGCGCTATGAAAGTTCCATCGCGTGGCGGTCATCCGAGTCCGGGGATCCTGGAAGACGATGGCGGTCCGAAATGGCATTGCACGAGCGGCGAACTCTTTACGTGACGGCGAGAAGGCTGTGGCGTAAGCCTTTCGTCATCGGCGGTGCACGTCGCAATCCCCTGCAGACGCATGAAACTCGTTTCGAATGCGATGCGACCGACGGGTATCGCCGTAGCGATGCGGAAGCGTTTTGCCCGTGGATCAGTCCCGGACTCCATATTTCGACGTGTTGCTCGACTACGTGGATTCCGGCGTGATCCCGTTCCACACGCCGGGCCACATGCAGGGCCGCGGGATGGATCGGGCGCTGCGCGATTTTCTCGGCGACAACGTGCTCGCGATCGATCTCACGCAGATCCGCGGACTCGACGATCTGCTGCAGCCCGAAGAAGCCGTCGCCGAAGCGCAGGAGCTCGCGGCCGACGCCTACGGCGCCGAACACTCGTTCTTCTTGATCAACGGCTCGACGAGCGGTAATCAGATCATGATGATGACGGCGCTCAATCCGGGCGAGGCGATCGCGTTGCCGCGCAACTCGCACAAGAGCGCGATGGGCGGCCTCATCATGAGCGGCGCGATGCCCGTGTGGATGAAGCCCGAAGTCGACGACGCGCTGCACATGGATCACACGGTGACGCCCGACACGGTGCGCGCGACGCTCGCCGAGCATCCCGGCATCAAAGCCGTCTACATCGTGAGCCCGACGTATTACGGCGTCGCGGCGGACCTCGAAGCGATCGCGGAGATCGCGCACGCGCACGGCGTCCCGCTGCTCGTCGACGAAGCGTGGGGGCCGCACTTCCACTTCCATCCCGCGCTGCCGATCGACGCGATCGAGGCGGGCGCCGATCTCTGCATCAACTCGACGCACAAGATGCTCGGCAGTCTCTCGCAGACGGCGATGCTCCACCATCAAGGCGATCGCATCCGGTACGATCGCCTCAAGGCGGTCGTTAAGTTGTTTCTCTCGACGTCGCCGAATCTCGTACTCGTCGCGTCGCTCGACGTCGCGCGCCGGCAGATGGCGATCGAGGGGACGGCGCTGCTCTCGCGGACGATCGAACTCGCGAACGATACGCGGCGCCGGCTCAACGAGATCGACGGGATCACGTGCTTCGGCGAGGAGCAGGTCGGCCGGCCGGGCGTCTTCGATCTCGATCCGACGAAGATCACGATCACGGTCAAGGATCTCGGCTACACGGGCTACGAGGCCGAAGAGATCCTGCGCCGCCGCTACAACGTGCAGTGCGAGCTCGCCGATCTCTTCAACTGCCTCGCGCTCTTCACGATCGGCACGACGCAGGAGTCGGCGGATCGACTCGTTTACGGCGTCAAAGAACTATCGCGCGAGGATCGCCCGATCGACGTGTTCTCGCCCTCGGGCGTGCTCGAGCGGCGGCTGCAAACGGGCACCTATAACTTGCCGAGTATTCCGCCGATCAAGATGAATCCGCGTGAAGCGTTTCTCGCTTCGACGGAGTTCGTACGTTTCAAAGAGAGCGCCGGGCGCATCTGTGCGGAGGTGATAACACCCTATCCACCGGGGATTCCCGTCATCTCCCCCGGGGAAGAGATCACGCCGGAGATCGTGGCGTACCTCGATCTCGAGAAAAGAGCCGGCGTGCGTATGCAAGGACCGTACGACTCGG
The DNA here is from genome assembly GCA_964658555.1 of Vulcanimicrobiota bacterium. Lineage (GTDB taxonomy): Bacteria > Vulcanimicrobiota > Vulcanimicrobiia > Vulcanimicrobiales > Vulcanimicrobiaceae > CAZZYZ01. The sequence continues at coordinate 3,990 of CAZZZK010000123.1, forward strand.
AACTTCGGTCGATCCGAGTGGTATCGGAGCAGGTGCTCCCCCGTCCCTGACCGCCACTTCACCCCGACCCTTGAGGACGTGCATTGGCTTTGAACGCCGAGTCCCTCACCTCGCATTGGGAAATCACCCAGCTCCTGGATATCTTCCCACTGCCGATCCGGCAAGCGCTCGTTCGCCTGCCGAATCTCGACGAGCTCGTCGAAGTCGTCTTGGACCTCGGGCGAGCGCCGGAAGCGCGCTTCCCGGGCGACTTCGTGTTCTTGAGCGACGTCGCCGTCACGTCCGAAGATCTCGCGCACGTCAGCTCGCGACTCTCCGCGTTCGGCAGCGATAACCGCGCGGGCATCGAGCAGACGCTGCACCGCGTCTCCGCGATCCGCAACCGGGCCGGGAAGATCATCGGCTTGACGTGCCGCGTCGGGCGCGCCGTCATGGGCACGATCGACATCATCCTCGACGTCGTACGCGCCGGTAAATCGATCTGTTTGCTCGGGCCGCCGGGCGTCGGGAAGACGACGATCCTGCGCGAGTGCGCGCGCGTTCTCTCGCAAGATCGCAAACGCGTCGTCATCGTCGATACGTCGAACGAGATCGGCGGCGACGGCGACATCCCGCATCCGGGCGTCGGTCACGCGCGCCGCATGCAAGTCGCGAACGCGGCGCTGCAGCACGACGTGATGGTCGAGGCCGTCGAGAATCACATGCCCGAGGTGATCGTCATCGACGAGATCGGGACGATCATGGAAGCCTCGGCCGCGCGGACGATCGCGGAACGCGGCGTGCAGCTGATCGGGACCGCGCACGGCAAGACGCTCGAGAATCTGCTGATGAATCCGACGCTCTCCGATCTCGTCGGCGGCATCAGCACGGTCACGCTTTCCGATGAGGAAGCGCGTCGCCGCAACACGCGCAAGACGGTCCTCGAGCGCAAGGCGCCGCCGACGTTCGACGTGCTTATCGAGATCAACGATCGCAACCGTCTCTCGATCTACCAGAACGTCGCCGAGACGGTCGACGCGCTGCTGCGCGGCTACGCTCCGCAGCCGGAGGTGCGTCAGCGTACCGCGAGCGGCGGGATGCAGGTCGTCCAGGAAGCGACGCCCGTCGCGCTGCCCGTGAAGCGACCCGGGTCGCCCTCGCAATCGCATGCGGCGCCTCGCGCCGTCGCGGATCCCGAATTCGCCGCCGCGATGCGCACGGGCGAGTACGACGAGCGCGCGGCCGAGCCCGGCGAAGCGCATCGCCTGCTCTTCCCGTACGGCGTCTCCCGCAATAAGATCGAGCGCGCGATCGCGAACCTCGGCGTCAGCGCGTCGATCGCGCGCAAGTGGGACGATGCCGACGTCGTGCTCACGCTCAAAGCGCTCGAGCGTAAGGAATCCGACAAACTCAAATCGATCGCGAACGAGAACGTGCCGATCTATTCGATCAAGACGAATACGACCGCGCAGATCATGCACGCGCTCAAAGACATCTTCGCCCTGCCGTCGATCGACGCCGAAGAGATCGCGCTGCGCGAGGCGAGCGAGGCGGTCTACAAGGTGCTGCTGCATAGCGAGCCCGTCGAGTTGACGCCGCAGACGTCGTACGTGCGGCGGCTGCAGCACCAGGTCGCGGAGCAGCATCGCGTGATGTCGCGCAGCACGGGGCTCGAGCCCAACCGGCGCGTGCTGTTCTTCCGCGGCAACGACGTGCCGTACGGCACCGGAGCGTCGGCGTAGCCGCAGCCCGGTTCGTCTGCGTCGAAGGCATCGAGGGCAGCGGGAAGAGCACGCTGCTCTCGGGCCTCGCGCGGCGCCTGCGTGCGGCGGGCCTCGACGTCGTGACGACGCGCGAGCCCGGCGGCACGCCGCTCGGCGATCGGCTGCGCGCGGTCTTCCTCGAACCGGGACTCGCGATCGATCCGCTCGCCGAAGCGTTCGTCGTGAGCGCGTCGCGCGCGCAGCACGTCGCGGACGTCGTCGAACCCGCGCTGCACGCCGGTTCGTGGGTGCTCTGCGACCGCTTCAGCGCGGCGACGATCGCGTATCAGGGGCACGGGCGGGGGCTGCCGCTCGAGATCCTCGACATGCTCGCCGCGATCGCGACGCGCGGCCGCTCGCCCGACGTCACGTTCGTCGTCGACGTTACGGTCGAGCGGTCGCGCGAGCGCGTCGCGGCACGGGCGAACGAGCGCGGCGAGACGGTCGACCGGCTCGAACGCGAGGGGATCGCGTTTCACGAACGCGTCCGCGCGGGCTATCTCGCGCTCGCGATCTCCGATCCGACGTTCGTCGTGCTCGACGGCGAGCGCGATGCGGACGATCTCGCGGACGAGGCGTTCGCGCGCTGCGAGGTCGAGCGAACCCGCGCTCGATCCGAGTGACGGCCCGAGCCGCGCGGACGATGCGAACGGCGCGCGCGGTACGAGCGGCGAAGCGGACGTCTATGGACGCGAAGATGTTCCCGCGGCGCGGGCGATCGTGAACGCGGCGATCGGCGTGACCGGCATCTTCGACGTCGTCGGCGCGCGCGCGCCGCTGGCGTTCTTCTCGGCGTTGCCGGCCGAGCGGTTGGCGCACGGCTATCTCTTCACGGGTCCGCTCGGCGTAGGAAAGAAGACGTTCGCGCGGCGGCTCGCGCAATCGCTGCTCTGCGCGACGCCGAAGGCGACGCTGCTCGGGTATTGCGACGCGTGCGCGGACTGCACGCTCTTCGGCGCGCGCACGCATCCCGATTACCTCGAATCCGAAGGGACGCTCAAGATCGGCAAGGACGGGGCGTCGTCGGACGACGGCCTGACGGCGCGCGAGCTCGTGCGTCAGCTCGCGCTGCGCGGCTACCGCAGCGCGCGTCGCATCGTCGTGCTCGGCGACGTCGCCTTCGCGACGCACGAAGCGGCGAACGCGCTGCTCAAGTTCTTCGAGGAGCCGCCGTCGGGCACGGTCGTCGTGCTCACGACCGATGCGCCGGGCTCGCTGCTCGCGACGATCCGCTCGCGCTTCATCGAGCTCGCCTTCCCGCCGCTCGCCGCGGCCGACGTCGAGACCGTGCTGCGCCGCGACGGAACGGCCGCCGCGGCCGCGCACGCCGCGGCGGCCGGATCGCTCGGCAGCATCGTCCGCGCGCGAGCGATCCTGACGGACGGCGGCGAGGGCACGCGCGGCGCGTCGTTCGCGTGGATCGCCGCCGCCGTGCGCGGCGAGATTCCGGACGGTTCGTTCCTGCGGCTCGACGATCGCGCGCTCTCGGGCGCGGAGAAGCGCGCCGCCGTCGCGGAGCTCGTCGAGACGAGTCGCGTCGCGTTGCGCGATTGGTTCGCGCTCGGCCTCGGCGACGACGCGCTGCCGCTGCTCGCGAGCGATCAACGCGCGCGGATCGCGCGCTTCCCCGAGCGCCCGCCCGCGGAGATCGCGGGGATGCTCGGAAGCCTCGGCG
>CAZZZK010000124.1:0-7364 GCA_964658555.1 Vulcanimicrobiota bacterium
CAAATGAGATTAGGACTTTGTTAACGGATCGCGGAGGCGGTCGGCGAGGTTCAGGACGCCGTCCTCTTCCAAATGTTCTCACCCGATGCGATGAGCCGACTCGCGAACGAGCGGTATCGGCTCGCGCCCGGGCAGCACGCGATGGTCCTCGACGACCTCTTCGAGTGGACGAGGGCGTCGGTCTGGGACGACGTCGATCGCGCGTCGATCGACCCGATGCACCGCGCGCTGCAGCGGCGCTTCACCAATCTCATGGTCGCCTACACGCTCGCGCCGAGCGGGCTCGTCAACGCGCTCGGCTATCCGAGCGACACGGCTTCGCTCGCACGCTACGAGCTCGTGCGCATCGACGAGCGGGTGAAGCGCGCGCTCGGGCGCTCGGGAGCCGACGTCGGCACGCGCGCGCATCTCGAGGACATGCACGACCGCATCCGTCACGCGCTCGAACCCGGCACGACGCGCGGCGCGTGAACGACGCCGCACGAGCGTTCGCCCTCGTGCGGCGCGCAGGTCTCGCACTCGAATTGGATCGTGGCGTGCGAGATCTCGTAGTCGGCGGCGAGGGCGCTCCGTAGCTTCTCGAGGAGCGCGTCGCACGCGTGGAGCGTGCGGTCGCCGTCGAGGCGGACGTGCGCCGAGAGCGCGCGGATGCCGCCCGAGATCGACCAGACGTGAACGTCGTGGACCCCGGTCGCGCCGGTGACGCGTGCGATCTCGGCGACGAGCCGCGGCATGTCGACGTTGCGCGGCACCGACTCCATCAATATCTCGATCGTCTCGCGCAGCAGTTCCCAGGCGCCCTTCGCGATGAGCGCCGCGATCGCGATCGAGACGACGGCGTCGGCCGGATACCAGCGGAACCAAAGGATCGCGAGGCCGGCGGCGACGACGCCGACGGAGGCCGCGACGTCGCCGAAGACGTGCAGCATCGCGGCGCGCACCGCGAGATCGCCCGTCCCGATCCCGCGCAGCCCGAAGCCGATGTACAGGTTCACGGCTATCCCGAACGCGGCGGAGGCGAACATGAAGGCGGGCGCCGGGGTGCCGCCCTCGTGCAGACGCACGATCGCCTCGTAGACCACGAACGCGACGACGAGGATCAGCGTGAGCGCATTGGCGAGCGCGATGAGGATCCCGGTGCGGTGATAGCCGTACGTGTACGTCGCGTCGGCGGCCCGCTGCGACTGCACGGTCGCGAACCATGCGAGGGCGAGTGCGATGACGTCGGTGAGCACGTGCCCCGCATCCGAGAGCAGGGCGAGCGAATGGGAGACGAGTCCGCCCGCGATCTCGACCGCGAGAACGCACAGCGAGAGGAAGAACGCCGTTCGAAGCGTTCCCGCGGGTGCGGGACGATCGTGGCCGTGATCGTGATCCGCACCCATGGGGCCGTTACGCGGGGAGGGGCCGGGCGACGCTACGCGCGACGACGCGTCAGCGCGAACGCGAACGCGATGATGACGAAGGCGATCGTCCAGGCGATCGGCGACCGCCGCGATCGCAGCTTCACCGCTTCGAGCGCCGCCTGCGGATCGTCGATGACCGCGCTCGCGTCGTTCAGCCGGTCGTTCGCGATGACGGTCGCCTGTGCGGCGACGTCCTGCGCGATCACCGCCGCCTGCTCGCGCGTCTTCTCGAGCGCGACCCGCGCGTCGGCCGTGAGCTCGTTCGCGCGGGCGGAGGCGACGGCGGCCGCATCGCCGACGGCCTCGGTCACCCGCGACCGCAGATCTTCGAATCGTTCGGTGGCGACGTCGGCCACGTCGGCCACCCGGCTCTGAACGTCCGTCTTATAGGCGAGCGCTTCGGCGTTCTCCGCGATCCGCTCGCGCGTTGCCGCGATCTCGGCTTTGAGGCTCTCGATCGACGCGTGACCTTCCGCCGATCCGTCGTGCCCGTCGCCGTTCTCGTGAATCGCGAGCCCGGCCCCGCGCGACGCGTTCGCACGCTCCTCGCGAGCGCGCTGGATCATCTCGTATTCGACGTATCTCGCCACGGCGCTAGCGTCCCCGGCGAACGGCCGCGCCGACCGCTTCGATATCGCGCTTGACGCTCGTGACCGATTCCTGTGGGATCGGCGTGACCATCTCGGTCAGCGCGCTCTTGCCGCGCATCGCCGCGATCGCCGCCGCGACGCCGTAGACGACGGTGACGATGAGCGCCGCCGCCCAGAGCGGCAACACGAGAGCGAGCGCCGCGATGATGCACGTCGTGAGCGCGGCGAACGCGCCGAACCCGAGGATCGCGGTCGCGCCGAACATCTCGGCCGATACGGTCGCGCTCTTGCCCTTACGGCCGATCTCGAGCTTCGCGAGCTCGAGCTCCTGACGCACGAGGGTCGCGGTATCGCTCGAGAGCTGGCGGAGCAGATCGGCGATCGAGTGATCGGCGTTGGGCGGCGCGTTGTGGTTCATGACGACCTTTCCATGAAGAATCGAGCGGTAGCGGCGGTTCGCATGGGGAGATACCCGCTCGGTCGGTCGCCGAATCCCGCCAGGAACCATCGACGCGTCGTGTGGATTGATGGAGTCCCATGCACACCGTCTCGCTCGGGCTCGGCTCGAATCTCGGCGACCGTCAGGCGAACATCCTCGCGGCGCTGCAGCGCCTGCGCGCGCTCGGCACGGTCGAGGCCGTGTCGTCGATGTACGAGAGCGCGGCGGCGGACGGCGCCGGCGGTCCGCCGTTCCTCAACGCGGCGGCGCTCTTGCGAACGGGTCTCGAGCCCGAGGCGCTCGACGCGGCCCTGCGCCGGGTGGAGACGGGCGTCGGCCGTCAGAGCATCCGTCATCTCGATGCGCGGGCGATCGATATCGACGTGCTGATGGTCGACGATCGGGTCGCCGATTTCGGACGCTTCGCCGTACCGCACCCGTACCTCGCGCGGCGGGCGTACAATCTCGTCCCGCTCGCCGAGATCGCGCCGGACCGAATCGAGCCGCGTTCGGGCGAGCGCATCGCGGCACTCGCCGCACGGGTCGATGCGAGCGGCATCGTGCGGCGCACGCGGACGCTCCACTTCCTCTCGGATCGGCAGGACGAATCGCCCGAGGTGCGGCTCTCGATCGACCGCGTCGGCGTCTCGAGCGTCAAACGCCAGGTCCGGCTCGCGATCGCGGGCCGCGAGACCGTCTTCAACGGCGAATTCACGATGGTCGCCGATCTCGCGCCGGGCCGCGCCGGCGTGCATATGTCGCGCTTCTCCGAACTGCTGGAAGAAGCGACGCTCGAAGTGCTCGCGCGGCCGGCGAGTTCGGGCCGTATCGAAGACGTCGTGATCGCGATCGCCCGCGAGATCGTCGATTCGCAGCGGGCGACGCGCGCGGACGTCCGCCTGCGCGCGGATTTCGGACTCGAGCGCTGGACGCCCGTCAGCGGCAAGCGCGGCGAGGAGACGTACGCGCTCGTCGCCGTGGCGCACGCGGACGGCCGCGAGACGCGGCACGCGATCGGCGTCGAGGCGGAGGGCATGACCGCATGCCCGTGCGCGCAGCAGATGATGCACGAATACAATCGCGGCGAACTCGTCGAAGCGGGGTTCTCGCTCGCCGAGGCCGAGCGCGCGCTCGGCGCGCTCCCCGCGGCCACGCACAACCAGCGCGGCCGCGGCTCCGTGCTGATCGGCACGCGCGACGCGCGCGGGACCGACGTGCGCGCCGAAGACCTCGTGGAGATCGTCGAGAATTCGATGTCGAGCGAGACGTACGATCTGCTCAAGCGTTCCGACGAGTTCTTCGTCGTGAATAAAGCGCATCGCAATCCGAAATTCGTCGAGGACGTCGTACGCGGGATCCTCTCGCGTTCGCTCGACGTCTACGGCGATTTCGAGGACGACACGTTCGTGCACGCCTCGCAGATCAATTACGAATCGATCCACAAGCACGACGCCTACGCCGAAGCGTTCGGCACGTTCGGCGAGTTGCGGCGCGAACTCGCGACCGGGCTCGCTTCGGGGCGGCGGACCGATCTCGCCGCGTGGCTCGGCACGCGCGCGTCGATCGTCGTCGCGTAGCGCGCGTTCTCGCGGCTACGCGGTCGTGCCGGGGACCTCGCGCGGATCGGCGCCCGCCGGCCGTTCCGTCAGTTCGCGGATCATCGACGGCGAGAGCAGCGTCGCGTGCTTCGCCGTGACCTTCGTGAACTCGGCGCCGAGTAAGAAGATGAGGGCGCTGTAGTAGATCCACAGCAGCAGCACGAGGATCGAACCCGCCGCGCCGTACGCCGACGCGACGCCGCCGATCGCGAGATAGATCGAGATCAGCGCTTCGCCGATCGTGAAGAGGAGCGCGGTCACGACGGCGCCGAGCGAGACGTCGCGCCACGAGATCCGCACGTCCGGCAAGACCTTGTACATCAGCGCGAACGTTACGGTGACGACGACGAAGTTGACGAGTTGCTCGACGAACGTCAGGGTCTTCGGATTTTTGATCACCGGCAGTCGGTCGAGAAAATGCGCGCCGACGAACGCGACCGTCGTATTGGCGAGGAACATGCCGAGCAGCAGGACGCCGATCACGAGGATCATGCCGAACGACATCGTCCGATCGCGCACGGTCTGCTTCCAGCCGAGCGTCGTGTACTCCACGCGCCAGATCGAGTTGAGCGCATCCTGTAAGGAACTGAACAGATTGCTCGCCGCGAAGGCGAACGCGATCCAGGCGATCACCTGGGCGAGCGTGCCTTTGTGCGGCCGTTGAAAGTTCGAGTCGATCAGTTGCCGGACCGTCTGCGCGGTCGCCGCGCCCGCGTTCTGATGGACGACCTGCACGAGGTTGTTCTCGACTTCGGAATTGCCGCCGAGCATCCGTCCCGCGACGCCGATGAAGACGATGAAGAGCGGCGCGATCGAGAACATCGTCGAGAACGCGATCGCGGCGGCGAGCCGCATCGCCTTGTCTTCGTTGAACGCGAGGAAGATCGCCTTGAGCGTCTCGACCGCCGAGGTGCGTGTCGCGCCGGCGAGTTGCGGGCGCGAAGCCGAAGCGGGCCCCGCCGGGTAGTCGGATCCGGGAACCTCGGCGTCGCTCCCCATCATGCTGGCGCGGTTTACCCGCGTGTCGCGATCCGAAACGGATGGCATTCGGAGCGAATGCGGAATGGAAGGAGCATGCGACACATTCTCGCGACGTCGGCCGCGTTCGCCGCTTTGGGCACGACGGCGACCGCAGCGCAGATCCCCTACGAACCGCTCGCGCAGGCGCTCGGCGCGCCGCAGCTGTTGAGATCGACCGGCACCAAAGATAAATCCCAGCTCCAGCTCGAGTTCACGAAGGACGGCCAGACGAACGATTCGTGGACGAAGCGCGTCTCGATCAGCATCGCGAAGGTTCCGGCGGAAGATACGGCGCTCTCGACGTTCAGCATCATCGAGAGCTTCCGGCACGAGCTCGACCAGCGTCACGCCCACGTCGACGTGTTCGATACGTCGCCGCTCAAACCGTATACGAGCTACTTCGAATATCACATCGGAACGGAACGCGAGAAGGGCGTCGTGTACAGTCCGGATCCGGGCTACGTCACGATCGCCCAAGTCGCGGAGAAGCTCGACGACACGATCTCGGCCGACGACGTGAAGGTCCTCAAGCAGCTCATCGGCCGCTGATGCGTTCGGGCCGCCCTCAGGCGGCCGCTTCCCGCAGACGCGCGATCCGGCTCCCGAGCGACGGGTGCGACGAGAAGAGAACGGTCATCCAGTAGGGCTGTTCGTCCTCGGCGAGATTGCGTTCGCGCAGCCGCTCGAACGCGGCGACGCCCGACGACGGATCTCCCGTCGCGGCGATCGCAAAGGTATCGGCCGCGCGTTCGCGGCCGCGCGAGAACGCCGCGAGGACGGGCCCGGCGAGCGCACCGAGCAGCGAGATCATCAGCGCGAGCCGGCAGAGCCCGGTCGTCGTCGCGAGTTCGGAGCCCGCTTCCTCGGCGAAGCGGCGCGACCCGAAGAACACGGCGCCCGCCGCGGCCGTGCCGAGCGCGACTCCACGCCAGACGTCTCGCTGCACGTAATGTCCGAGCTCGTGCGCGACGACGAAGAGCGTCTCGCGTTCGTCGAACGCGTCGAGGAGCGTGTCGCCGATGACGATCCGGCGGCTGCCGAAGAGGCCCGTCACGTACGCGTTCGCCTTTTCCGTCTGCTTGGACATATCGACGCGCAGGATCTTCGCGTCGCCCGCACCGTAGGCGCTCGCGAGCGTACGGATCCGCGCTTCGAGCGGTCCCGCGAGCGGTTCGAAGCGGTTGAAGAGCGGCGCGATGAACGTCGGGGCGACGACGTTCGCGAGCACGAGCAGCGGCACGCTGCCGAGCGTCGCGACGAGCGGCCATCGTTCGGGCGCCCGCGCGATCGCGAACACGAGCGCCTCGGCGAGCGGGAGCGCGATCGCCGTGCTCACGGCCGCCCCCTTCGCGCGCTCGACGGCCCACGCGCCCGGCGTCTGCTTCGAGAGGCCGTAGCGGCGTTCGAGCACCAGGCCCTCGACGAAGTCGGCGGGCGTCTCCACGAGCGTCGAGAGCAGCAGTCCGCCCGCGACGAGCGCCAGCCGTCGCCCGCGCGTCTCGGGCGTCCCGGCCGGCGGTTCGAGCGCCGGAGCGACGAGATACGCCGCGCTCGCGAGGGTCGCGAGGGAGCGCGCGATTCCGGCGAGCATGAGGCGGCGCCTCGACCGCCCGTATCGCTTGGGATCGGGCTCGACGCCGATCGCGGGGTCGCGCAGATCGCGCACCGCCTCGCCGCAGCGGTACGCGGTATAGCCGGCGACCGCGCCCGCGAGAAGACCGATCGTGAAACGACGCATGGCGGACCCTTTCCCCACGACGGGCCCCTCGCGCACCGTCGCGGAGCGGGACGGCATCGCGGCGCCGGACGCGAACCGTCACGCGATGCTCCGCCCTCCGTCCCGCCCTTCGCGAATCGCCGCGGGTCTCGCACTCGCCGCCGCGCTCCTCGCGCCGGGGGCGCCCGCCCCGGGGCAAGCCGTCGAAGGCTTCAGCTACGGCGATTCGCCGCTCGCGGCGGCGCGGCTCGGAATCGCGATCGCGACGGTCGCCGAGCTCGCCGACAGCCCGGGACTGCTCGCGCGGCCGTCGTCGCAGGGCTTCGTCGATGCGACGTTCGCGCAGATCCCGCTGCTGACGCGCGAACCCGCACTCGCACCGCGGGTGCGCACGCTACGGGCACTGCTCCTCCCGGGCGCCCCGGGCGGCCGCCCCGCGATCGACGGGGTGAACCTGAAGGTGCGGGCCGGCGAGATCGTCGGCATCGCGGGGGTGTCGGGCAACGGGCAGGCCGCCCTCGTCGAGGTGCTCAACGGCCAACGCCCGCTGCGCGACGGTCAGATCAGCATCCACGGCGAGGCTTTCGAACCGGT